>QIHH01000184.1 GCA_003230195.1 Gammaproteobacteria bacterium | reverse complement strand
AGGATGTAAAACGTCGCCTGCTAAGCGTACCGGGTGTCGCCAGTGCCGGTATCGCCGGCAACCGCGAATGGGAGTTATGGGTTGAGGTCGATCCCGCGCGCATGGCGGTACTCAAGGTGCCACTCTCGCAGATCACTCAGGTGCTGCGTGCAAACCTTGATGATCTACCGGGCGGGTCGATTCAGGCAGCCGAGGGTGACATTCTACTGCGCGGCAAAGGGGTACAACCTGAGGCCGAATCGATTGCACAGCTAGTGTTACGCCGCAGCAGTAACGGCGGCAAGCTACTACTCGGTGAGGTTGCCAATGTCAGTATTCGCCTCGAAGAGCCGCGCACCCTAGCACGCTTCAACGGCCGTTCATCGGTCAATATGATTGTCACCAAAACTGCCGAATCATCCACCATCGAGATCTCCAAACAGGTACGCGAGCTTACCAGGCAGATGCGTGATGAACTACCCAGTTCAGTAAAACTCAGCGTCTTTAGTGATCTCTCAATCTACGTCAAAACCCGCCTTGAGACGGTCAAATCATCCGCCGTGGTCGGTTTGATTCTGGTACTGCTATCACTTTATCTCTTCCTTAATTTTCGTGTCGCATTGATCACCGCGCTCGGTATCCCGGTCTCATTCCTCTTTGCCATCACGTTGATGGAAACCTTCGGCGTCACCATTAACATGGTGTCACTCTTCGCCTTCTTGGTGGTACTGGGAATGGTGGTGGATGACGCCATCATCGTCACCGAAAATATCTATCGCCATATGGAAAATGGCGTCCCGGCGGAACGCGCGGCAATCGTCGGTGCGCGCGAGGTCTACTGGCCGGTGGTCGCTTCAACCGCCACCACCATTGCCGCCTTTATGCCCATGTTTGCCATCGGGGGCACCATGGGGGCGTTTATCGCAGTAATCCCCATCATCGTTATCTGCACCCTAATCGGCTCGCTCATTGAAGCCTTCGGCGTCTTGCCCTCTCACGCCAAAGAGATGCTTAAGGTACAGAAACGCAAATCGCGCCCCGGCATGATCAACTGGAAAAAATGGCTCGAACGCTATACTCACTTTGTGCGTTGGTCACTGCATAACCGTTATTTCATGTGCATCGCAATCATCGGCCTGATGCTCATCACGATCGTCACTGCGACCACGCGCAGTTCGTTTGAACTATTCGGCTCAGTTGATTCCGGGCAGTTTTTCATTAATGCAGAGGCACCCAACACCTACAGCCTGCAAGATACCACTGTGCTCGCCAAACAGATGGAAGAACAGGTTTTTGCAGAACTCAATGACGACGAACTGGAAAGTCAGCTCACCAATGTGGGCGTCACCATTATCGACTTCAATACAATCAAGTTTGACAGCAACTACATTCAACTGGTAATCGACCTTAAAAAACCACATCCCGAAGGCTTTATTGATCGTTGGATATCCCCTGTCGTAAGCCTGCGCTTTAACTGGGAAGGGACACGTGAACGTAGCACCACCGAAATCATTAACCGGCTGCGCGATCGTATGCAGACCATCGCTGGCATTCAACGCCTCTCGATTTTGCGCCCAGCCGGAGGCCCTGCTGGAGCAGACATCGAAATCGGTATTGTGGGTCAAGAGTTTGATCAGCTACGTGAAATTGGCGAAGAGGTGAAAACAGCGCTGCTCACCCTGCCCGGTGTTTATGATATTAGACAGGATCTCGAACCCGGAAAACTCGAATTCCAATACACTCTGAATGATCGTGGCCGCCAACTCGGTTTGACTCAATCACGCCTGGCAGAAGCCATTCGCGGCGGCTATCAGGGAATTGAAGTGGCCCACGTCACCCACGACAACAAGCGCATGCCGGTGCGCGTGATCTATCCCAAATCAATTCGTCAACATGCCTCCTCACTGGGAGAGCAGCGCATCGTACTTGAGAATGGAAAGAGCGTCTATTTTGAAGATGTCGCCGACATTACATTTGGGCGTAGCTTTGATTCAGTCAAACGCCGTGACATGCAGCGCCTTGCCACTGTCACGGCAGAGGTCGATGCATTGGTCACCACGCCAATCGAAGTAACCAACTATATTCAAGAGCAGTTCAGTGATCTTTCACAACGTTATCCCGGTATTGAGCTGGTCTTCATGGGAGAAAAACGCGAAGCCAGCGAATCAATGCGTGATATGGTCAGCGCCTTTATCATCGCACTCGCGCTTATCTTTTTTATCCTCGCGGCGCTATTCAAATCATTACTGGACCCACTAGTGGTGATGTTCGCCATTCCATTTGGCATCATCGGCGTGATCTTCGGCCACTTTGTCATGGGCTTTCATCTGCAATTTCTATCTGCCGTCGGCTTTCTTGCGCTGGCAGGTATTATTGTTAACGACTCATTGATCCTGGTTGATTTCGCCAACAAGATGCGCGCCAAAGGTGAAGAGCGAATAGAAGCGATGGTCGCGGCAGGGCGCGTACGCGCACGGCCGATTCTGCTCACCAGCATCACCACTTTTTTGGGTATCTCACCGCTGATTTTTTTCTCAACTGGTCAGACCGCCTTCCTCGCACCGATGGCCGTGAGCCTCGGTTTTGGATTACTCTTCGCCACCGTACTGATTTTAATCGGTGTGCCCTGTTTTTATATGGTGGCCGATGACTTTCGTGCAAAAAGTATTAAAATATTCAGGGCCATTTTTGGAAACGGCGCAAAGGAGAACAGCAGTGCAGGATGATCAACGTCTGATCAATCTACAACAATGGTTACGAAATGACCTTGGCATTGCATTTGAAACCATCGCACCTGCTTCAGGTGATGCCAGCTTTCGGCGTTACTTCCGTATCCAATATGGCGATGAAAGTTTGATTGTGATGGATGCACCACCTGAAAAAGAAGATTGCGTGCCGTTCATTAACATCGCCAATGCGCTGTTAAAAACAGGGCTCAACGTACCGCGTATATTACAACAAAATCTTGAACTGGGGTTTCTGCTATTGTCTGATCTTGGCACGGTACAATACTTGGCAGAACTCAATAGTAAAAGTGCAGAACGACTTTATGGTGATGCCTTTGATACATTATTATTGATGCACCGAGACAGTGAAAACCACGCACACCTGCCACCTTATCACCACGCATTATTGATCAAAGAGATGGCGTTAATGCGTGAATGGTACCTGCAAAAAAACCTTAACGTCACATTAACCACACAACAACATACAACGCTAGATGATGCCTTTGAATTATTAGCGCAATCCGCACTCACCCAACCGCAAGTGCTGGTGCATCGCGATTACCATTCACGTAATTTAATGGCGGTTGATAAAGCCAACCCCGGTGTGCTCGACTTTCAAGATGCCGTGATCGGAGCCATCACCTATGATCTCGTCTCGCTACTGAAAGATTGTTATATCCAATGGCCGCGTGAACAAGTGCTTGAGTGGGTATGCCGTTATCACCAGCGCCTGTTAGAAAATGGCATTATCGATGGCGTGAGTGAGATGCAGTTTATTAAATGGTTTGATCTGATGGGCGCACAACGACACCTAAAAGTACTGGGAATTTTTTCTCGATTGAATATACGTGATGGTAAGTCAGGCTATCTTAAAGATATTCCATTGACGTTAGCTTATGTGGTTGAGGTCTGTCGCTTATATGAAGAGCTTGGGCCGTTGGGACAATTGCTTGATGAGATTGTATCTACTCAGTAGTGGAAGACATGACGCGTGGTTAATTCAAGCCCTTCTCCCCTTAAATTCTAGCTTAGTTTCCATGTTGGATGGCAAGATATCGCAATAGGCTGAAAAAAGAAAGCAGAAGATAAACGCCTAAAGAATTCTATGTTTTAACGCTTGATATGAAAATAGGTAGAATAATAGTCATGTATAAGGCTAATATGATGGAAAGTTTTCCACTTATTGCACTGTTATGTCTCACAACCTTGAGGAAAATAGTATGAAGATAAAGAGGCTGGATCATGTAGGGATACGAGTAATGAATTGGGAAATATCCATCCCATTTTATGAAAAATTTGGGTTTCAAGTAACAAGAAAAGATCATAATGAACATGTCGTTGTTCTTGTGCACCCAAGTGGGGTTGTAATTAATCTGCTTGATAGCGGCAAGGATGATAATGGTAACAAAAATATCTTGATGGACGTAGAAGAACTTTATCCTGGCTACACTCATTACTCAATGGAAGTTGAATCTGTACATAATGCCAAAAAATTTATGGAATTAGCGGGCATAAAAATAACGGGAGGCCCGGTGACTTTTGGAGATGGTAATACCGCAATATTTATTCGTGACCCAGACATGAATGTCATTGAGTTTACGGAGGCCAAAAAGACATAACGAATAAGGTTAGATTGTGAGAGCGAGGCACGAGCGATCCACAATCTGAACCGTTTGTTGGACAAGCCCGATGTTGTTTAGTCCTATGAAAATATCTTTTTCGAATCGGCTATCCATCAAGGCCTCATTTTCATTACAGGCCTTGAGTTCAAGCATTAAGTCACCTTTGCAGTCATTTTTACTTTTTAATGTTTACTTTTCTAACTGTTTCTCCCTATTTGTGGCGAGTCTGTCTCTCAGTCAATAGACTGCTTATTTTTTCTCATGATTATTGCCGGTTACATAATCAATAAGTCTCTCAAATTTTTACGTGGGTACCCACGTTGGCGAATTTTCAGCGAAAATAACTCGTGTTTGTATAATTTGTAATAGGCCGCCACAGCAACGACAGCGCATTACAGGTCTCATTTTTAAATAAGCTAACGCTTTTTTCAGATCCACTTTTAAGACAAGTTGTATGACCTGAATCAAGCGCTTGCTATTGGAATGCAGAAAGCCAAAGTTTCGCGCGCGTCTGAAGTATTTTGGCAAGATGTGCTGAAGAATTAACCAGAGAAACTTTTCACCGGTGACGGTTTTATACACCTTCTCTTTTGTTTTGCTGT
>QIHH01000071.1 GCA_003230195.1 Gammaproteobacteria bacterium | reverse complement strand
ACGAAGCCTATCCGGGCAATCAAAAGCCGACAGAAAATTACGGTCAGACTTATAAAACGTTAAAGGGTGGCTCCTGGTGGAATTGTAGTTTCTATAAATGTGGTGCATCGGCACCTGCATTTAATCGGTCATTTTTTTTACGCACCACACGCAATAAAAGTTTTGGTTTTCGTTGTGCGAAAGATTCAGTGGAGAGGGATGATGAAATCTAATCTTATATTAGGGTTAAGCATCAGTATTGGTTTGTTGGCGGTGCCGTCAGCTGGCTTTGCACAGGAGAGCGCGGCAGCGAGTGTAGATCAGGAGATGAAGTTAATACCCGCAAGTGAATTTATTATGGGCAGTAATAAGATAGATAATAATAGTTCAGGTGAATATGGTAATGCCAAGCCGTGGTATCTGGATGAGCACCCTGAGCATAGCCAGTATTTGAGTAGTTTTTATATCGATGAGCATGAGGTGACCAATGGCCAGTTTAAGGCGTTTGTTGCACAGAAAAAATATGCGCCACCACAGTATTGGGTCAATAATGGTTATCTACTGAGTCTGCGAAGAGATAAGATCAAGGCGGTATCGGTTGAAAAAATACGACGACTGGTGGTGAAGGTAATGCGGCTTGATATCGATACACGCAAAATGACGAAGCTTGAATTGTTGGCTGTGATCGATAAGCGCTTTGCCTATATGGATTGGTTACCGGTGGTTTATGTGAGTTGGCATGATGCAACGGCTTATTGTGACTGGAAAGGGAAGCGCTTACCGACAGAGGCCGAGTGGGAAAAATCAATTCGAGGCGATAAGGGGCTAGAGTTTGCATGGGGTAATCAGTGGGCATATGGTCAGAGCAATACTGGCGAAGAGATATGGGATGATGGGGTGGCACCGGTCGGCTCCTATCAAGGGGACGTTTCACCGTATGGTGTACTTGATATGAGCGGTAATGTGTCGGAGTGGACCGCGGACTGGTATCAGGCATATGAAGGATCAGATTATGCAAGTAAGAATTTTGGTGAAATATTTAAAGTGGTGAAAGGCGCAGCTTGGGGGGGAGACGGCCATTATGCACTGAAACTGTTTCAACGCGGAGCGTATCGATATAACCTGAAGCCAGAGTCACAGCATGAAGACTTGGGTTTTCGCTGTGCCGTAGACGTTAAGCTCGCTGGTGTTGAGGTGGAGTAGCGCAGCGGTTCACGTCTGAGATAAATCCCTGTTAACATGGCCTTTTGTCAATAGAAAGACAGGATGTATGATGAATCGCCACTGCACCATATTATTATTGCTAGCACTTATTTTTGCAAGTTACACAAAACAAGTTTCGGCACTGGCGGTATGGATTCCAGGTTGGCAGCAAGCGAGTGAGATGAACGGTGTGCGTGCAGGCGCATCGATATTGCAGGTAAATGGTGTTATCTATGCTATTGGCGGGATTAATGGGCATGATTTTTTAAACACCACGGAATATAGCAAGATTAATCCTGATGGCACGCTTGCCCCATGGAAGCGCAGTGCAATTCTTAATGATGCCCGTGGTTTTTTTGATGCCGTTGAGCACAATGGTTTTATTTATGCGGCCGGTGGTGGCAAGGGCGAAAACGGTAAAATATTGTTGCGTAGTATAGAGCGTTCGCGAATTTCAGAGAGTGGCGCACTTGAGGGGTGGATTACTGAGCGCTATCGACTGCAATACCCGCGTCGTTGTGTGAAACTGTTTGTTGCGAATGAACGTCTTTATGCATTAGGTGGTTTTGCCGGCACATTGCTAGATTCGGTTGAAAGTGCACCTATCAATAAAGATGGCAGTTTGGGGCGATGGCGTGCAGAGGAAAATCCACTCACCATGATGCGCTATATCAATAGCGTGAAATCACTAAACGGATTTGCCTATGTGATTGGAGGTCATGCGGAGCACGAAGGCGTCGGTCTGGCCGAGGTTGAATTTACTCAGCTATCAATTGATGATGAATTGGTCTGGAAAAAAACGACGCCGATGCAAGCGCCTCGTTATGGCCTTTCATCTGCAACATATGGCAAGCAGTTGTACGCGATAGGTGGCCTGAATGGAGCGCGTTATTCCGATAAAATTGAAGTGACTCAGCAAATGGATGACGGAGAGCTGAGCGAGTGGCGCTATACAACCTCACTTTCATCGATGCGTGCAAATTTTGGCAGTGTGATTTACAACAACCACATCTATATTATTGGTGGCACCAACCGCGATGGTTATTATAAAACGGCAGAATATGCGAACCTTGATGAGCATGGTGATATTGGATTTTGGGGAACGCAACAGCAGCTAAAAGATTACCAACAGCAGCAAGCTAGGCTATCAAAGTCCAAACGCAAACTGCCTAATAGTGGCGTGGTTGCGGAAGTGATTCAGACCAAGGCCTACAGTTATATTCGAGTGGTAAAGGGTGTTACTGAACAGTGGATTGCAGGTTCACGTGAAGCGTTTAATGTGGGTGATCCGATTGAATATAGCCGTGGCACGACAATGGCGAATTTTCACAGTTCAACACTGAATCGTACCTTTGATTCAATTATCTTTGTTGAGCATCTGCGTCCGGGTGGCGAGCATTAATCATCGATAAGGTTATGACTTTGCACTGTTGCCAGCTTTGTCTTTAAAGGGCAGGCGTAACATCCATAGGAATGACTGAACCGGGGGGTGTTGAAATTGCGCTAGGCCGATGGTCATTTCATCATGCCCCTTTGACGGTTGCGCACAGTAGGAGCCAAAGAGATGATCCCACCACGGCAGGTTAAAGCCGTAATTACTGTTGGTTTCATTTTCAAGCACAGAGTGATGCACGCGGTGCATGTCTGGGGTGACCACAAAGCGTCGTAATACCCGCTCAATGTGCAAAGGAATGCGGACATTACTATGATTAAACATTGCCACTGCATTGAGAATGATCTCAAAGATTACGACGGCAAGAATGGCGGGGCCGAGCAGGCAGATAAGCATCATCTTAATCAACATCGACAATATAATTTCAATCGGATGAAAGCGTGCGCCGCTGGTGACATCAAGGTCAACATCGCTGTGGTGCATCATATGCAATTGCCACAACATCGGCACATGGTGGAACAAGCGATGTTGCAGATAGATACAAAAATCGAGGATGATGACTGCGAGGATGATTTCAAACCACAGTGGTAGATCAACCTGGTTTAACACACCCCACTGTTGTTGTGAGGCGTAGAGCGCCACACCGACGGCAGCGGTAGGAAATAGCAGGCGTAGTAATAGTGTATTGAAAAAGATGAGCCCGATGTTATGGCGCCAGCGAAATGGTTTGGCGCTGCGCAATGGTCGCCGGGGTGATTTAAGTTCCCATAGGGCCATAATGGCAAAGATGCCGAAGAAAAAGCTGAGTCGGATGATGGGTTCCAGGTTGCTGCTCTCCATATGTGAGATTCATTCTTGGTTAGCTGCTGGAAGTCGCCTTTGAATGCGAGCGCCGGCGCTGATTTTTACTGCCCGATTTTTGATGATGGTGAACCCTAGGGGTTTTTTTAGGATAGATCGGTGGTTCAGGTGCTACCAGCAGTTCAGTGGTGACGCGTTCGGTTGGAATCTTGTTGCCAACATACGCTTCAATATCGGGTAGTGCAAAGGCATAGTCTTCGCAGGCAAAACTGATCGCGACGCCACTGCTGCCAGCGCGCGCAGTACGCCCGATGCGATGCACGTAATCTTCAGCGTCTTGCGGCAGGTCGTAATTGAAAATATGGCTGACATCCGGAATGTGCAGGCCGCGTGCGGCCACATCAGTGGCGACCAGTATCGGTAGTTCGCCGTCCTGAAAATGTTTGAGCAGGCTGATGCGCTTTTTTTGTGGCACATCACCGGAGAGTGTTCCAGCATTAAAGCCGTTACCGGTGAGAAAGGCGTTAACCTTATTACCGGCATCTTTGGTATTGACGAAGATGATTGATCGCATTGGTGCTAACTGTTTAAGCAGGCCGAGTAGCAGCGGGATTTTTTCGTCGTTTGAGGTGTAATAGATCTGCTGTACGACTTTGTCCGCGGTGACCTTTTCTGTCTCAATCTTGATTAGCGTTGGATTGTTCATATGTTCGTAGGCGAGCTCGATGACTCGGAATGACAACGTAGCGGAGAAGAGCAGGTTGAGGCGTTTGTCCGGGTCAGGCATGCGACGTAATAGAAAACGGATATCTTTAATGAAGCCGAGGTCAAACATGCGATCCGCTTCATCCAGCACCATGACCTCAATTGATTTGAGATTGAACAGGTTTTGTTTGAAGAAGTCGATGGTGCGCCCGGGTGTGCCAATCAGGATGTCGAGTCCTTCGCGCAGCATCTCTTTTTGTGTGTCGTAACCCGCGCCACCATAGACAACACCAATTTTAAGACCAGTCGCTTCACCGAGTGCGAGCGCATCTTTATGAATCTGGAGTGCTAATTCTCGAGTGGGAGCGAGTACCAGCGCGCGAGGGTTGTGTTTAACGTTGGCGCTGTCGGCGTCGCTGGTGAGCAATCGGTTCATCAGCGCAATTAAAAAGGCCGCTGTTTTGCCCGTGCCGGTTTGTGCCTGGCCTGCGATATCGGAGCCTGCCAATGCTAGTGGCAAGGTTTCTGCTTGTATTGGGGTGCATTGGGTAAAGCCTGTTTTTTCAATGCCCTGCGAGAGTTCTTCTGGAAGATTCAGAGATGAAAACAGAGTGTTAGATAGGTGATTATCGCTCATATTCGAGAAAGGATAGCAGATTCAGCGCTATCTTTATGGTTTTTATTATTGACACAATGTTTGTGTATTGCGGCCAGATTGTTAATAATCACGTTTAGCCATAGATCCTGAGATTGGGGACGAAATGGGTTTTAGCTTAAAAATTGAATTAAAGTAATCTGGAGGCATAGAGGGTGAGTGACAATATTAGCGCTGTAACAGACGCCACATTTGAAGATGATGTGTTAAAGTCTGAGGTACCTGTACTGGTAGATTTCTGGGCGGAATGGTGTGGTCCATGTAAAATGATAGCACCGATTCTAGAAGAAATTGCTGCGGAATATGATGGCAAAATTCGCATTGCTAAACTCAATATTGATGATAATCCAGCAACGCCACCAC
>QIHH01000125.1 GCA_003230195.1 Gammaproteobacteria bacterium | reverse complement strand
CTGATAGATGCTGGTGCAACCGTGCAAGTGGTGATGACCGAAGCAGCACAGGCTTTTGTAACGCCCTTTACCCTGCAAACGCTCTCTGGGCGGCCGGTGTGCTGTGCATTGATGGATGCGGATGCTGAGGCAACCATGGGGCATATTGAGCAGGCGCGCTGGGCAGATCTGATAGTGGTCGGACCTGCGAGCGCCAATTTCATTGCTAGGCTGGCCCAAGGGCGGGCGGATGATCTGCTTTCTGCGATTTGCCTCGCAAGTGCAGCGCCGTTGGCGGTGGCACCGGCGATGAACCAGCAGATGTGGGCAAATGCGGCGACACAGGCCAATGTGGCAATGCTGGCCGAACGAGGCGCGATGCTATTGGGGCCTGCGATGGGTGAGCAGGCGTGTGGTGATGTGGGTGCTGGGCGGATGCTGGAACCTGATCAAATCGTTGCAAAATGCGCTGAACAGTTTGAGGTGGGGATATTGGCGGGCTGTCGCGTATTGGTGACGGCAGGGCCAACGCAGGAGGATATTGATCCGGTGCGCTATATCTCAAATCGTAGCTCTGGCAAAATGGGCTTTTCGATCGCTGCAGCAGCGGTTGAGGCGGGTGCGTTGGTGACATTGATCAGTGGCCCTGTGTCGCTTGATACCCCGGCTCGAGTCTCGCGAATCGATGTGCGTTCAGCAGAGCAGATGCTGGCGGTAGTGCAGGCGCATGTGGCACAGGATATTGTGATTGCAGCTGCGGCAGTGGCTGATTACCGTCCGCTACAGGTGGCGGCGCAGAAGATTAAAAAACAGGCTGGTAGTACGCAGCTCATGCTTGAGCAGACGCCGGATATTTTGGCAACCATTGCAGAAAACAGCGGTGACATGTTTGTGGTGGGTTTTGCCGCTGAGACCGAGCACCTGGAAAAAAATGCGCGCATCAAATTAGAAAAAAAGTCGCTGGATTTGATTGCCGCCAACTGGGTGGGGGGTGAGCGCGGTGGTTTTGATAGTGATGAAAATGCATTAACTGTGTTGTGGCCAAATGGTGGTGTTGAGTTGCACATGGCATCTAAAGAAAAATTAGCGCGCTTATTGATTAAAATTATAGCGGAGAGGTTTGATGCAAAAAATTCAACTGAAAATTCTTGATCCACGTATTGGCAATGAATTGCCATTGCCTGCATACGCCACAGAAGGATCGGCGGGGATGGATCTGCGTGCGTGTATCGACGAGGTGTTGGAGATCAAGCCGGGTGAGACGAAATTGATTCCAACTGGACTAGCCATTCATATTGCTGATCCTTCACTTGCGGCTGTGTTGTTACCACGTTCAGGGCTGGGCCATAAGCATGGCATTGTGCTAGGGAATCTGGTGGGCTTAATTGATTCTGATTATCAGGGGCAGTTGTTTGTCTCATGCTGGAATCGCGGCGATACCTCATTTGAAATTAATGTTGGCGAGCGTATTGCGCAGATGGTATTTGTGCCAGTCGTGCAAGCAAGCTTTGAAGTGGTTGATGAATTTGATAGCAGTGATCGTGGTGCTGGTGGCTTTGGTCATTCTGGACGGCACTAGTAAGAATTGAATAAAACAAGATAGGGAGTAGTACTGGTTATGGGTAGCAATGTCTCCGCATCCATTTTTAAAGCGTATGACATCCGCGGTATCGTTGGTGAGACACTGACGGAAGAGGTGGTCTACAACATTGGGCGGGCGATCGGCAGTGAGGCGCATGCGCGCCAACAGAAGACTGTTGCGGTGGCACGTGATGGACGACTTTCCGGAAAACTGTTTGTTACAGCGCTAACGAAAGGGTTGAGAGACACTGGTCGTGATGTGATTGATGTTGGTATGGTGCCAACACCGTTGTTATATTTTGCAACACACTATCTGGATATTGGTTCTGGTGTGATGGTGACGGGGAGTCACAATCCAGCTGGCTATAATGGTTTTAAAATGATGCTGGATGGCGAAACGTTAGCTGAAGAAGCCATTCAAAGTCTAAGGCACCGTATCGAACAGGCGGATTATCACCTAGAGGATGAAGGGAAATATCGTGTGATCGATATAACTCCTGATTATCTTGCCTGTGTGCTGGATGATATTAAATTACCGAATCAGCTTAAAGTAGTTGTCGATTGTGGAAACGGGGTGGCTGGTGTTATTGCGCCTCTGCTCCTGAAAAAACTGGGCTGTGATGTGATTGAGCTTTTTTGTGAGGTGGATGGGAATTTCCCCAATCACCATCCCGATCCGAGCCAGCCAAAAAATTTGCAGGATATGATTCTGGCAGTGAAGGCGTATAACGCTGATCTAGGCTTTGCATTTGATGGTGATGGTGATCGGCTGGGAGTAGTGGATTCATCAGGGCATATCATCTGGCCAGATAGACAGATGATGCTGTATGCAGCGGATGTGCTCTCTCGGAATCCCGGTGCAGAAATTATTTATGATATCAAATGCAGTAATCACCTCGGCAAGGTGATTGAGCAGCATGGTGGAAAACCATTAATGTGGAAAACAGGTCATTCGTTGATAAAGGCCAAGATGAAAGAGAGTGGAGCATTGTTGGCGGGTGAGATGAGCGGCCATATCTTTTTTAAAGAGCGCTGGTATGGGTTTGATGATGGTATCTATACGGGGGCACGTCTGCTGGAAATTTTGACTAACAGTGACGCTGTACCAAAGGATCTTTTTGCAACGCTACCAGAATCTTGTAGTACACCTGAGCTGCAGGTGAAAATGGTAGAAGGTGAGCATCATGCCTTTGTTAAACGGTTTCTTGCAGAAGTTAGTTTTGATGATGGTGAGGTAACGACGATTGATGGTATGCGTGTTGATTTTGGCGATGGCTGGGGATTGGTGCGGGCCTCTAATACAACGCCTTGTTTAGTGATTCGTTTTGAAGCGGATAATGAAGATGCACTACGGCGAATTCAGGAGATGTTTAAAACAGAGATGTTAAAAATATCTGCTGATCTGGTGCTTCCATTTTAGTGCTAAGTTGTTTGATGCTGGCAGCTATTACGCCAAAAAATAGTTTTACTGATTGAGAAATAATATGACATTAGACGTGACATCTGCAATGAATATTGCGCAAGTGCTAACTGAGGCATTGCCTTATATACAGCGCTTTTCAGGGAAAACCATTGTGATTAAATACGGTGGAAATGCGATGGTGGATGATGCGTTAAAAAACAGTTTTGCACGCGATGTTGTGTTAATGAAGTTAGTAGGGATGAATCCCGTGGTGGTGCATGGTGGTGGGCCGCAAATTGGCGCGCTACTGGAAAAACTAGGTAAAGAGAGCCGCTTTGTAGAAGGGATGCGCGTGACCGACAGCGAAACCATGGATGTGGTTGAGATGGTACTGGGTGGTCAGGTTAATAAAGAAATTGTTAGCTTGATTAATCAGCATGGCGGCTCGGCGGTCGGCTTGACTGGTAAAGATGGTGACCTTATTCATGCGCGTAAACTGCAGTTTACAAATAACGCACCGGAAATGAATGCATCTGAGATCATTGATATTGGTCACGTGGGAGAAGTCGCCAGCATCAACACCGCCGTTGTTGATCTGTTGGTTAGCGGTGATTTTATTCCTGTGATTGCACCGATTGGTGTAGGTGAAGATGGTCAGTCCTATAATATTAATGCCGACCTGGTGGCGGGTAAGATCGCCGAAGTCCTTGAGGCTGAGAAACTAATGCTTTTGACAAACACCGCTGGCGTGCTTGATAAAGATGAGAAGATTGTGTCGGGCATTACAAAAAAGGATGTTGAACGTTTGATTGCTGATGGCTCTATTTATGGCGGGATGTTACCTAAAATTCGTTGTGCACTGGAGGCGGTGCAGGGTGGCGTTAATACTGCGCATATCATCGATGGGCGTGTTGCACATGCGGTCTTGCTTGAGGTATTAACTAACCAAGGAGTAGGCACACTGATCCGCCGTAGTTGATTTTTGTTTGAAAAAACATGCTGCTACCATTCTTTTGGGTGTGGATGACGTTGTGAACAGGGTTTTATCTTATCCCTCGTTTAGAAGTACTGGAAATGGACGATATATCCAGTATGAAGATCAACGTTATTATCATGATCACGCTACTTTCTTTTGGTGCTCATTCTGCAATGGCGGCGAGCGATAATTATTGTGATGCGTCCAAAGGTAGTCAGCAGTGGGAAAAATCGGTTTCTAAATATAAATATTTTTCGACTTGGAAAAGTCTGCATCGTTTGCGTAGTGGTTTGTGCCAGCAAGTTGAACGTGGCTCGATTAATTTAAACGAAGCAGTAGTTACATTTGAAAAAGAGAAAGCGAAAAAAATGCGCATCCTGCGTGAACGAAAAAATAAAATTAGAGGTCGTAAACGGGTAATGCTTGGCTAAGAAAATTAAGTTATTTAATTTCCATTTTTAAGCATACCTTCATATTCATATCGTTTTCTGCCTTATTCCCTTCTGTAATCCACTTTTATTTCTGAATGTTATCAACGTCTGTTATCTGAAAGTCTGGTGTTTATTGCACGCTTATCTATTTAGGAAGTGGCAGTACAATTATTTTTCCTAGTTGACTAGGTGCTGCATTTGCCAGTACTTCTTTCAGCGCACCATAAAGGCTGGTCAGTACTTTATGAGCCGAAATATTTGCGTGGATGTGATAGTAGTGTAGTTCGCAGTCGACAGGTGTATGTAGCGCGTTTCTTCCCTTTTGATTAATCTGAGTCCATGCAAGGGCTGGTAGGTCGTACATTGCACGATCTAGGCAGATCCATGCTTTTTTATTGATGACCGCATCGATTGTTTTAATGCCTGGTAGGTGTATGCGAAGTGGCGCCTCAAGTCTGAGTGTCGCTAGCAGTGCAAGATTGTAGAGTTCGGCATTAATAGATGCGGGTACTGTTCGAAGCCTAGGGGAATTCCTGATTCGTGTGCTCATGTGATTGTGTAACGTGTGATGAAATGATTATTTATTCTAGCGGCTATCGATGAAACTTCTGAAGAGTTCTTTAGATTTATCATAGGTGATTTTTCTAAAGGGCACCTCTAAAAATACCGTCTTAGTGAAGTGGCCTCCTTCACCTGGATAACCTGAGGAAAAGTTAAGCGCTAACATGGTGTCAATCAAGCTCAGGCAGCTTGTGAAATAGTTTGATATTGATAGTAAACCTCATCTGGG
>QIHH01000057.1 GCA_003230195.1 Gammaproteobacteria bacterium | reverse complement strand
ATTTGCAATAACAAGCGATAACCAAACATGGATCAACTTACGAGTTGCCTTCCAGCTTCTCTTTCAACAGATCACCTAATGAAGTCGAACCTGTTGAACTGGCAGACTGACCGTAATCTTTTACAGCCGCTGCTTCTTCATAGGCATCTTTCGCTTTAATAGAAAGCATAATGGTACGATTCTTACGATCCACGCCCATAAAGCGCGCTTCAATTTCATCGCCAACAGTCATAACAGTACGTGCATCTTCAACACGATCACGCGACATCTCTGATGAACGCAAGTGCCCTTCAACACTCTCAGCCAAAGTAATAATAGCGCCTTTAGCATCTACTTCGCTCACAACACCCTTAACGATTTCACCTTTAGGATGGTCTGCAACATAATTAGAGAATGGATCACGCTCAAGCTGCTTAACACCCAGTGAAATACGTTCACGCTCAGGGTCGATCGCCAAAATAACGGTATCAATTTCATCACCCTTCTTATAGCCATGAACCGCTTCTTCACCCGCTTCGTTCCAGGAAAGATCAGAAAGATGCAACAGACCATCGATGCTACCGGTCAGACCAACGAATACACCAAAGTCAGTAATAGACTTAATGGTACCGGTTAGTTTGTCACCCTTATTATGGGTAGAGGCAAACTCTTCCCAAGGGTTCGAGAAACACTGCTTCATACCGAGTGAGATACGGCGACGTTCTTCGTCGATATCCAGAACCTTAACTTCAACCTCATCACCTAGATGAACAACCTTAGACGGGTGAATATTCTTATTGGTCCAATCCATCTCAGAAACGTGAACCAGCCCTTCAACACCATCTTCAATCTCAACAAAGCAACCGTAATCTGCAATGTTAGTGACCTTGCCAAAGACCTGGTGGCCGACTGGATAACGACGAGTCAGGTTACCCCATGGATCTTCACCCATCTGTTTCAGGCCAAGTGATACGCGATTACGTTCTTTATCGAACTTCAACACCTTAACGTCGATCTCGTCACCAATATTAACGATTTCTGAAGGTTGTTTAACACGCTTCCACGCCATATCAGTAATATGCAACAGGCCATCAATGCCACCTAGATCGATAAACGCGCCATAGTCAGTAAGGTTTTTAACCACGCCCTTAATGACCTGGCCTTCCTGAAGATTAGCCAGCAATTCTTCACGCTCTGCACTGCTCTCTTTCTCGACCACTGCACGGCGAGAAACAACCACGTTATTGCGCTTACGATCAAGCTTAACAACTTTAAATTCTAGATCCTTACCTTCAAGGTATGAGGTGTCGCGTACTGGGCGAACATCAACCAGAGAACCAGGAAGGAATGCGCGTACTGCGCCGATTTCAACAGTGAAACCCCCTTTAACTTTACCAGTGATGATACCGGTAACAATTGCGTTGCTTTCAAGCGCGCCTTCAAGCTCGTCCCAAAGTTTTGCCCGTTTCGCTTTTTCACGAGAAAGTCTTGTTTCGCCAAAACCATCTTCGATTGCATCCAGGGCAACATCAACCTCATCGCCAACCGCGACTTCGAGTTCGCCTTTTTCATTCAGGAATTGCTCAAGGGGAATGACACCTTCAGACTTAAGTCCTGCATTCACGACGACCACATCTGATCCAACCGACATAACAATACCTGTTACGATGGCGCCTGGACGCATTAATTTTTCTACCTGACTCTCTTCAAAGAGTTGCGCGAAACTTTCACTCATTATTTAAAAACCCTTGATTCACTTAGACACGCCAAATAAAAAATAACGTTTGCAGCGAATCCGCTTGTTGAAACCGTTTACACGGTTATTTAGTTAAAAAACCGTTCTAAAATTACAGTTCGGCAACTGCCAAAATCAAAGAACGTCCGATACAAATAAAGCCCTCACTCAAGTGAGTTTGAACCATTTTTCTAAAATACCTGCGACCACCTCATCGATTTCCTGTGTTGTTGAATCGACCAGTATCGCCCCTGCTGCAGGTATTAAGGGCGCTACGCTACGATTTCTGTCTCTCGCATCACGCACCTGAATCTCTTCCAGAAGGGTCACAAGATTAGCACTCATCCCCTTTTCTTTCAACTGTTTATAGCGCCTTTGGGCCCGCTCTTCAGCACTCGCATCAAGGAAAATTTTGAGCTCAGCGTGTGGAAAAACAACACTTCCCATATCTCGTCCATCAGCTACCAGTCCAGGTGAACACCTGAAATCTCGCTGCCGCTGCAATAACGCCTCTCGTACAGCTGGCAATGCCGCCACTTTTGAGGCTGAATCAGCACACTGCTCACTACGGATTTCATCACCAACCGACCTCCCTTCAAGTAGAATCTGCGCCTCACCACAACCAGAATCAACTTTAAACTCAACATCTAACTTACTGGCTATTAAGGATATTTCACTTCCAACAGAAAGGTCTAACTGGCGTTTTAATGCAACCAGCGCTACTAGGCGGTAGAGTGCGCCACTATCAAGAAAATGCCACCCAAGCTGGCCTGCAATGAGTCGGCTAACCGTCCCCTTTCCTGAGCCACCAGGGCCATCAATGGTAATAACGGGAACCACAACTGATTCATCGATTTTTTCATTCATACGCTATTTTACTCGCCGTTTTGACTGCCGATCTGAAGCCCTGCACCACGCGCAAGCGCTACAAATCCCGGGAATGAGGTATTCACATTGGCGCAATCCGCAATTTTAACCTCACCAGTCGCACGTAAAGCCGCCATTGCAAATGACATAGCGATGCGGTGGTCACCACCACTATCGACGCTACCTCCACTCATTTCACCACCACGAATCACCATCCCATCTGCGGTTGGCTCAGCATCAACACCGAGCGCTTTCAACCCATCGGCCATCACCTGAATCCGGTCCGTCTCTTTGACCCGCAGCTCTTCAGCCCCGGTTAACACCGTGTCTCCTTCAGCACAGGCTGCCGCGATAAACAGCGCGGGGAATTCATCAATCGCCAACGGCACCTGTTCTTCTGGAATCTGAATGCCGCGTAGTTGACTGGAACGCACACGAATATCGGCAACCGGCTCACCACCCACCACACGCTCATTTTGTAACTCAATATCACCACCCATCAGGCGCAAAATGTTGATCACACCGATGCGGGTTGGATTGATGCCGACATGCAGCAACAACACATCCGAGTCCGCCGCAATAGCCGCGCCCACCATAAAAAAGGTCGCCGATGAGATATCGGCCGGCACATCGATACATGTCGCCTGTAGCTCGCCACCACCAGACAAACAAGCAGTACGACCATCCACTCGTACCTCATAACCAAAGCCCTGCAACATCCGCTCAGTATGGTCACGTGTCGGTGCTGGTTCGATCACACAAGTCTCACCTTCAGCATAGAGCCCGGCCAACAGCAGCGATGATTTCACCTGCGCACTCGCCATCGGCATTTTATAACGGATGCCCTTCAACGCCTGACCGCCTTTCACTTTTAACGGCGGTGTTCCTGCTTCTGTCCCTTCAACGATGGCGCCCATCGATCCTAACGGAACAGAGACGCGTTTCATCGGACGTGAGTTCAGCGAGCCATCACCCGACATCTCCACATCAAATGCCTGCCCCGATAACAGACCAGAAAGCAGGCGCATTGATGTGCCTGAGTTCCCTAGGTCTAACACACCGTGCGGTGCTTTAAGCCCATGAAGACCAACACCATGCACCGTTACATTACCGTTATCTGGCCCATCGATTTTAACCCCCATCGCACGAAAAGCATTCAGCGTTGCGAGGCTATCTTCACCTTCAAGAAAACCGCTAATTTCAGTCACGCCATTCGCTAACGAACCCAGCATAATAGAACGATGCGAAATAGATTTATCTCCCGCGACGCGAATCTCCCCCTTAAGGCAGCCACCCGGCGAGACTTTAAAGACTAAATCTGAACCTGACATATCTGAATTTTCCGAACAGTAATGTTAAAAATAAAACGGGGGCAGAAAGCTCAACCGCAGAAACGATCACGCGTCACTTTGGCACGCGTAAAAACATTGAGCACCGCTTCGCCATCATTATCGTGCACTGCCTCTTCGAGCTGCTTGAGGCCATTATTGAAATGCGCTAATACTTCCAGCAGCGCATCGCGATTTTCCATACAAATATCACGCCACATCACCGGGTCACTAGAGGCAATCCGGGTGAAATCCCGAAAACCACCCGCTGCGTAATCAAATATTTCTTTACGCTCATCAAGGCTGGCGAGTGTATTAACCAGCGAAAAGGCCAATAGATGCGGCAGGTGACTGGTAGCCGCTAACACCTCATCGTGATGCAGCGCGGCCATTTCAGAGACATTGGCACCCGCAGCCTCCCACATTGTTCGGATACGCGCGCACTTATTGGAGTCGGTTTCTTCGACCGGCGTCAGAATCACACTACGATTATCAAACAACTCTGCAAACGAGGCCTCGACACCACTCTTCTCCGTACCTGCAATCGGATGTCCCGGTACAAAATCACAGAAGCGCTCAGCCAACACTGAGCGAACCGCCTCAACCACACAACCCTTAGCACTGCCAACATCGGTAATAACGACATCAGCAGCGAGTCCAGGGGCGATCTGCGACAACACCGTCGCCATCGCACGTAGCGGCACTGCCAGCACCACCACATCGGCACCACTAACGGCAACCGCAGGATCAACCTCGTAACGATCAATCACGCCCAGCTCAACCGCTCTTTTTAAATGTGCCTCATCACGACCACAGCCAACAATCTCACCACACGCGTTAACACGGCGCAACGCGCGTGCCAGCGAACCTCCAATCAGACCCACACCGATAATCGTCAGTCGTTTACTGGAGAAAGAGTGGGTCGTCATAATGCTGAAATAATCACCTAGATATCGCGCCCAAGCACTTTCGCAATACCACCCAGTTCAACCATTAATGCGGCCAGTTCTGGCGCGCTCAACGCCTGATCGGCATCGCACCATGCATCTTGCGGACAAGGATGCATTTCAACCAGTAGTGCATCCGCACCCGCTGCAACAGCCGCGCGTGATAGCTCAGGCACCATCCATGCTTTACCGCCTGCATGACTCGGGTCAACAATCACTGGTAGATGCGTTTCACGTTTCAGTACTGGAATTGCAGTGACATCAAGCATATTACGGTACGCAGTTTCAAATGAACGAACACCACGTTCAC
>QIHH01000193.1:416-5586 GCA_003230195.1 Gammaproteobacteria bacterium | reverse complement strand
AACCGGACACTGCTGAAATTAAATAACTATTTTAAATTATCGAATTTACTTGTTTTTTTAATTAATTCATGCAGATAGAGATAGAGCTGACGAGCGGCCTTCGGGGGCTTCTGCCGCTCACTCTCTTTATTGGCATTACGTGCCAACTGACGCAGACGCTGCCGGTCCACCTCAGGAAAACGCGTCACGACGGCCTCCATCACCGCATGATCACTGGCGATCAAACCATCACGCCACTGCTCCGCCTCATGGTGCCGACGCACCTCATCGCGGTGTGGTTGGTAGAGGTTTTCCAACCCCTTACGGATAACCTTCTCGTCATCATATTCTGTAATCAACGCCGCAATACGGGTCAGTTGACGCTGCAGTGCGCGACGCGTAAAACGTTGCCCATCGCGTACCGCATCAAGCGTCTCTTCACTCAATGGCAGTTTGGCAAGCCGCGCCTCACTCAACGCAACTAATTCCTCACCAAGGTCACGCCGCCCTTGCTGCTCACGCTTGAGCTGGGAACGACTTTTCTCCTCTCCCTCAAACTCATCATCAGCAGCAAGCTGTTCGCCCTCTTCTTCATCGAGGAAAGCTTCAATATCAAAACCACGCTTCTTTTTAGCCATAAACAACCAGAATAGAAATTAAGTTAAAACTGTAAGCAATTGATATATCAACTATAAATCAACCACCAAATCAAGCATAAGGCAGGAATTTTCAAGTAGGCTAGCAGGTTTGTCTTACTCGACTAGCGCGCTAATCCTAACGCACCACCTTTAGAAGGAAAACAACTCTAATTAAGAGATGAGCAGTTAACGCTCAGGCAACCTGTGGTGGAATACTGTTGCGGCAATGAGTCACGTTATTTTCTTCATCACAATAAACCAGCGTTGGTTTAAAGTTAACCAGTTCTTGCTGACTCAGCGAAACATAAGAACAGATAATCACACGGTGACCAGGCTCCGCTTTGTGTGCTGCCGCACCATTCACAGAGATGATTTTAGAGCCGGCATCGGCACGAATCGCATAGGTGACAAAGCGCTCACCGTTATCGATGTTATAGATCTGGATCTGTTCGTATTCACGGATACCAGCACGATCCAACAGATCACTGTCTATTGCACAGGAACCTTCATACTCAAGCTCTGCGTGCGTGACGCAGGCGCGATGAAGTTTTGCATTTAACATCGTTTGCTGCATTGCTCTAACTTATCCTCACTAAAACAGGCCTGTCTTGCTAAAGTCAGTCATCGGAAAAACAGACCGATAACGGAGTTGACGCATATTTTAACATAGAAATCGGTGCTAACTACCCCAAATTCAAGCGAATATTGTCAATCAAGCGTGCTTTTCCTAACCACGCAGCGGCAACAATAACCAGATCTTGAGTATTAGCCTCTGCGAAGGCGAGATCTTGAGCGTTGCGCACACTAAAATATTCAGGCCTGAAACCTGCTATTTGTAACACCTGCTGTGCCTGCACCTCAATCTCTGAGATACTTTCGTCACCATTTTCCAGTTGCGATTTCGCTTGTACCAACGCCTTATATAGTGATGGAGCCTGCTGTCGCTCTTCAGCACTCAAATAACCATTACGGGAACTCATCGCCAGCCCATCACTTTCTCGCTCAGTCGGCACACCCATTATTTCAACTGGAAAACAGAGTTCATTCACCATCCGCCGAATCACCATCAACTGCTGAAAATCCTTCTCACCAAACACCGCTACATCGGCCTGAACAATATTAAAAAGCTTTGCCACCACAGTAGCAACACCAATAAAGTGATCCGGTCGACAGGCACCACACAGAATATCTGACAACCCAGGCACCACCACTTCGCTATTTTTTTGATACCCAGCAGGGTAAACCACCTCAACCGATGGTAAAAACAACGCGTCAACACCTTCGGTTTTCAACTTCGCTAAATCTTGCTCCAATGTATTGGGATAGGCAGCAAAATCATCCTGATCATTAAACTGCATTGGGTTAACAAAGATACTGACGACAACACGTTCTCCATGTTGACGCGCATGCTCAATCAATCGCAGATGGCCCTGATGCAGGTTCCCCATCGTCGGTATAAAAACAATTCGTTCACCTGCCATGCGCCATGTATGCAACTGCTGACGAGTATCATTGATCCTATTAAAACGCAGCATCAGACCCATCCAGGATTAAGCAATGATCTGCTCAGCAGCAGGAAACTCACCCGACTTCACCTGCCTTGCATACTCCGCAATCGCACCCTCAACCGACTCGGCACCTGCTAAAAAGTTTTTTGAAAAACTCGGGCGCTTACCCGGTGTGATCCCTAGCAAGTCATAAAGCACCAACACCTGACTATCACAATCAGCACCCGCACCAATACCAATCACAGGAATCGTTAGCTGTTTACTAACCTCTTTAGCGAGGATGGCAGGCACACATTCCAATACTAAAAGCTCTGCACCCGCAGACTCAAGCAACAATGCATCTTCAATAAGGCGTTTTGCGGAAACCTCATCACGCCCTTGCACTCGATAACTACCCAATTTGTTAATCGATTGAGGCAGGAGACCCAAATGGCCACAAACCGGGATGCCACGCTCACTCAGTAGACGCACGATATCCGCAATCACCGCGCCGCCTTCGAGCTTCACCACTTGCGCACCGCCCTCTTTCATCAAACGCGCCGCATTAACAAGCGCAAGTTCGGGCGTCGCATCAGACATAAACGGCATATCAACAATCAACAGTGTATTGCAACTACCCTGTCGTACACAGCGGCTGTGATAGATCGTTTCATCAATGGTCACCGGCACGGTAGTTGAATTCCCCTGAACCACCATGCCAAGTGAATCACCGACCAGAATTGCTTCAACACCAGCAGATTCAATAAGCGATGAAAAACTCGCGTCGTAAGCCGTTAATGTCGCAAATTTTTCACCTCGTTTTTTCATCGCGCGCAAAGTAGAAAGGGTAATAGCTGGCATAATGAGATTCCTCGTTTAGCCTTTAAATCAAGGCATTTTAGAACTTCAAAGGTAACGGATTAAAATAGTGGCGGCCACTGCTTATGGTATAGATCCGCTCTAACAGGGCCTCATAGTCCTGTTCATTCACCACTGGATCAAACTCAGCTGCGTTCACAATCAATAACGGTGATGCACTGTAATAGTGAAACAGACGCGCATAAGATTCCACCACTTTTTTAAGGTAGTCAGACTGGATCAAGCGCTCTTGCGGCAGACCGCGTTTAAGAATACGTGCCATCAACACCTCAATTGGCGCTTGCAGATAGATCACTAAATCAGGACTTGGCGCATCCAGTACCATTTGACTATAGATCTGGTCATAGAGGCGCAGCTCGTCATCATCAAGGGTAATCTGCGCAAAAAGACGATCTTTTTCAATAAGAAAATCCGCCACGCGCACTTCACGAAAGATATCCCTCTGGCGTAGCTCTTCCATTTGTCGAACCCGCTGAAATAGAAAAAAGAGCTGGGTCTGTAGTGCCGCGCTTTTCGGATTTTGGTAAAAGCGTTCAAGAAATGGGTTTTGATCTGCGCCTTCCAATAGCAACTCAGTATTAAAAGTAGAGGCTAGTTTTTTTGCTAGGCTGGTTTTACCAACGCCGATAGGCCCTTCAACAACAATATAATCAGGGGGCGTTCTCAACACCACTCTCTCCACGATCATCGTTCAGTAATCTCATGCCACGCATCGGGCAGCGCTTGACCAGACGTGCCAATTCACCGAGCCGCGGAATCATTAACGTCGGAGAAAGCTCGTACATTGGATAAAGCACAAATTCACGCGAGTGAATAGCGGAATGCGGCACTGTTAATGTGGGTGTATCAATCTGCTCATCGCCATAAAGTAAAATATCAAGATCAAGCGTGCGGGCTGACCAGCGCAGCGTCTGTTCATCACGCACACGCCCCTGTCGTGTCTCTATCGCCTGCAACTGCTGTAATAGGTCATGCGGCGCGAGTATCGTGCGCATCCTCGCCACTGCATTCACATAGTCAGGCTGCTGGCCATTCTCGTCATGAGCACTATCTGTCAGCAGCGCCTTACTAAGATAAAAAGAAGAGCACTGCAACGAGTCATCCAGCGCCAACGGCTGTAATAGGGCTAGCGCCAATTCAAGCTGCTGCTCAGGAGCATCTAAATTACTTCCGAGGCCTACCCACACCTCAACACCTTGCACGGCCATCAACTCAACGCCACCAATCTGCCCACTTTACGCAGGCTCACCCGAACCACCAGCAGGTGATTTTTTACGTGGGCGACGGCGCGCACGTTTATTGGGCACCGCATGCCTTGCCGCCTGTGCGATTACATCCGGGTTTTCTATCTGAAATTCAGTCCACCAGTCACACAGTTCCTGATGCCGCTCACCCGCTTCAGCGCGCAGTAACAAAAAATCATACGAGGCGCGAAAACGCGGGTGTTCTAACAAACGCAACGGCCCTTTACCTGAGGTTCGTTTAAGGCGCGGCTGTAATTGCCATATCTCTCGAGTCTGCAGACTAAAACGTTTGGGAAACACAACGTGACGACTCTGCTCCGCCAACACCTCACCACCAGCTTCGCAGATCGATTGCACTTCCGTCATCCCTTCACGTCGCAGTTCTTTTGCTCGGCGCTGCATCGGCATCCACATCAGCACCGCATATAAAAAGGCAGGGGTAACTGGCTTACCCGCCGCAATACGAATATCAGTGTTTTCCATCGCGCGCAGAATCAGCGCGTGAAAATAACCATTCTGATCATTCTCCAAAATATCTGCTGTCTGCGGGAAAAGGTATTGCAGTAAATTATAGTGGCAGAGCAATTCATAGGTTTGCACTGCACTACCGCCCATAAAGAGCTTCAAGACCTCTTCAAAAAGACGTGCGGCAGCGATATCTCTCAACAGATGACCCAGCTCAAAAATCGGTGCCTCAGCGTCCGGGTGAATGCGAAAGCCAAGCTTCGCCGCAAATCGTACCGCGCGTAACATGCGTACTGCGTCTTCACGATAACGTACTTCTGGATCGCCAATCAGGCGTAACATACCCGCCTCAAGATCTTCCACACCGCCAGCGTAATCAACCACCGAAAAGTCTTTAATGTTGTAATAGAGCGCATTAATAGTAAAGTCACGGCGAACGGCATCATCCTCGACCGTGCCATAGACGTTATCACGAATG
>QIHH01000193.1:0-411 GCA_003230195.1 Gammaproteobacteria bacterium | reverse complement strand
GAATGATTCGGCCTTCTTCCGTCATCTCACCATCTTCCGTCTCGGTGTGCTGCGCACGAAAAGTGGCAACCTCGATAATCTCACGACCAAAGTGGACATGGGCCAAGCGAAAACGTCTCCCAATCAGGCGACAGTTACGGAACACCTCTTTGATCTGTTCCGGATGCGCATCTGTCGCCACATCAAAATCTTTCGGTTCGCGACCAAGCAACAGATCGCGCACGCCGCCACCCACAAGGAAAGCCTCATAACCGGCGTCCTTTAGACGGTAAAGCACTTTTAGTGCATTTTCAGAGATGCCTGCACGTGATAACACATGATCAGGGCGGGGGATAATTCTGGAGTTAATAGCAGTCAGTCCTAGTCTTTAAAATATTTTAGTGCCGTCCATGATTTCGGCTTGTAGATCGC
>QIHH01000036.1 GCA_003230195.1 Gammaproteobacteria bacterium | reverse complement strand
CCCACCCGGCCAGGTCTCGCCATGCGATGCGTACCATTTCATAACGCCTAAAACGACGCAGTAGTCGCCCTAGCGCTTCATCCGTTTTTATTTTAGCCAGTGAAATGGCCAGTTTTCGCGGGTATTCATCGGCACGATAATCAATCAACAGATCGCCACCATGAACTAATTCATCGAACAACTCAGAATGGCTCACGCAACTACTGGCGACAAATTCACTGTAGGCCCACACCTCACACAACACCTTAAGAAAATCGCCATTCAATGGAGGCTTAAACCCCATTCCGATGCTGCTTTCAAGGTAACACTGCCAATGATGAGTCACCTGACGACGTAAATTGGCAGGAAAATTATCGGGGAAAAATGTTGCAAGGCGATCGTCCAGATCAATTGTTTGAGGAATATCCATAATTCGACCGTATTAACAAAGAGTAGGAGACGCAGATAAAATCACTATACACGATATAACAGGCTGTAAAATAAACTACTTAGCACACAAGGGCACCTCTATTAACACAGCAATCAAACGTTTTTTACCCTCAAGTTAGCGGTTAATCTGGTCGATAAATTTTTGCATTAACCACATTAAAGACTCATCTATTGCCTAGGAAAAAGAATGGAACTTAACGACTACCTAAAACTTATGGTCGCAAAAGATGCTTCTGACATCTATATCGCTGTTGGTGCGCCTGTTAGCGCTAAGATACAGGGCACTTTGATGCCGCTTGAGAAATCCTCGGTCAATCCAATGCGAGCCAAAGAGATTGCCTACCAGGTCATGAACTCTGAGCAACAGGCAGAATTTGCAAAGACACTTGAAATGAACCTCGCAATATCAGCATCCGGCATTGGTCGTTTTCGTATTAACCTGTTTCAGCAACGAAACCAGATCAGCATCGTCATTCGAAATATCAAAACGGAAATCCCGCAGGCAACAGACCTAGGCCTGCCACCAATCCTCAACAAACTGGTGATGCAAAAGCGTGGCTTGATTCTCTTTGTCGGTGCAACCGGCTCAGGTAAATCAACATCATTAGCCGCACTAATCGATTATCGAAACACCAACAGTGCTGGCCATATTATTACCATTGAAGATCCGATTGAATACCTGCACAGCCATAAAAAATCGATCATCAATCAACGTGAAGTAGGGGTTGATACCCTTACCTATGAAGAGGCGCTGAAAAACACCCTGCGCCAAGCACCCGATGTCATTCTGATTGGTGAGATACGAGATCGCGAAACGATGGAACATGCCATCGCATTTGCCGAGACCGGGCACCTTACAATTTCAACCCTGCATGCCAATAACTCCAACCAAGCGTTTGACCGCATCATTAACTTCTTTCCAGAAGAGCGCCGTAATCAACTACTAATGGATCTTTCACTCAATGTACGTGGCATTATTTCACAGCGCCTAATTCCAACACTTGATGGTAAACGTACCGCTGCGATCGAAATTTTACTTGGCACACCGATGATCAACGACCTTATCCTGAAAGGTGAAATCAGCCAGATTAAAGAGATAATGAAGAAATCGGAAAATGTCGGCATGCAAACCTTCGACACCGCGCTATACAAGCTCTACAAAGAAGGACGCATTTCACTTGAGGAAGCACTACGAAATGCTGACTCACAAAACAACCTACGCCTACGCATTAGCCTAGAAGAAAAAGAACTTGGCAACAAAGATGATGTCCCCAGCCAATCTGGCAGCCTAAGCATCGAAGCCTCAGATGACAGCAAGGGTTCTCTTATGAGATGAGGCCTTTGCATGAGCAGGAATGCTGCTCTCTGACAAAGAAAAACCTGCTACTGAGTAGGGGGCTTGCAATTAGATAGTTGAGACAGACCTCTTGTGGCTATGATGCTAATTGGCGCGCCATGGTATCCAGCCCATCACATCCTTCCATTACGCGGTTAACCACCATTCTTGCCTGGTAATCACCGATTCCTAACGACTGTAATAATATCTGCGGGACACTACTGTTAGGCGCATCGCCAATATTGTATTCCTTTAACAGTCGATCCGACAAAGCAACCAACTGAGAATAAACGGCATGCTCACCTTGATAAGCTAAATTATTATGCTCTCTAGTCGCCACAATCAATTCATCAGGAAGCTTCCATACATCCATCAACCACGCACCAATTTGCCCGTGCTCGTAACCAAAGACCTGCTTTTCAATTTCAATCAGATCTTTCTCCGGTTCGGAAACAATAAATTTATTAAGGATCAAAAACTCTTTTCGAAAAAGATGTCCTACCAAAATATGGCCAAAATTGTGTAGTAGACCCGCAAGGTAAGCAAGTCCCGCAGGTGGGCGAATCTCATCGGTAAGCTCACTGCTCAACGCCTGTGTCAGCGCTGCACTAAACACCGCATGACGCCAGAAAGCATCCATACTCAGCGGCACATTTTTTGGTAGTTTAAATGGCCTTGCAGTGGTAATACCCAACGCAAGATTCATCACCATGCTAAAACCAAGCACACGAGAGACGGCTGTCTGTACGGAATCAATCTTGCCACGATAACTGAAAAATGGAGAACTGGCATAGCGCATAATTTGCGCAGCTAAACTCGGATCCATCTCAACGATTTTAACCAGATCATTAATCGAGGCCTCTGGGTTAGCACCTAATTGAATCACCTCCTGTGCCATCACAGGCATAGTCGGCAGGCGATCAAGCTTCGCGATACGCGCTTTAATATTCAATAATGGTTCAACAGTTTTTTCAGCAGTCATCACAGCACATCCTTCATCATCAAACAGCTATAAATTCCAATTTCATGCAAGTGTTACCGAGGTAATCACGCTTATTGGTGCTATCGGCACCGGGCACTGGGGCCACGATATAGAATGTGCGAATCCTTGATCACTATCAACGAAATGACGAGACCTGTATCACGCTTTTCATCTCTCAATGACGAAGATCGTCAGTAGCTGAAAAAATATTTTTTACAACAATAATAATGAGCACTGAATGGCTATCCTGGTGCTGTTTTAGCTAGCGTTTTTTGCTCCCCTAGCCGCAACAGGCTCGGCAATAAAATCAGGGTGAAGATAGTACTGAGCACCATTCCGCCAACAATCACTGCGGCCAGACCACGGTATAACTCTGTACCTGCACCAGGCATCAGCAGCAGCGGCAACATGCCAAAGATACTGGTCAGCGTACTCATTAAGATAGGCCGCAAACGAAGTTGCACTGCCTGCTCGACTGCATCACGCCGCATCAGTCCTTCACGCTCAGCACTGCGGGTCTGATGCACCAGTAGAATTGCGTTATTAACCACCAGTCCAAGCAGAATCACAAAACCGATCATCGTCAACAGATCCATCGCTTGTGCAATACCCAATATATTCATCAAATAGAGCGTTGCGACACCACCAACCGTCGCTAGCGGTATCGTCAGCAGTACCAACAGGCTATCCAGGAATGAACGGAACAGTGCGCTAATCAAGAGATACAAGATGGCGATCGCCAACAAGAAAGTACCACTCATATTCGTCAATGTCGTCTGTAATTTATCTGCGGAACCTGCATAGCGAATAAAGCCATCTTCAGGCAACGCCGCCTCAATAACCGGAGTCACTCTAGTCTTGATTAACTCCATTCCTTCCTCAACCGACATTCCTTCCGGCAAACGCACCTGCAGGGTCACGGTGCGACGACGATCGATCCGTCGCAGTTGATCAGGCCCGGCAGTTCTCACCACATTAACCAACTCACTTAATGGCACGATACCACCATCCGGCGTCGCCAACGGAATCGCTGCCAACTCCTCAGGGGTTAACCACGGTTCGCTACGCAAGATCACATCAAGGCGTTTTTCACCATCAAAATAATCCGCCACATAGAGGCCATCCCCCAGCGCCCGTGCGATCCCGCCGATGTCACCACGATTCCAGCCCACTTCTGCGATCCGGCGCTCATCTGGCACCAGACGCAATTCAGGTTCGGCCAGATCCAATCCAGGATAAGGGCGCGGCATGCTGCCAAATGCCTCACGTACCGCCATAAACCCCGCGCCCCCCGCCTGCAGCAGCGCCTCTAGGTCACGCCCCTGAATATCGATATCGATTGAACGACCACCACCCAGCCCACCAAACAGTGATGCCTTAAAGGCAAAACCGATCGTATCCGGGAATCCGGCAAGAATGCCATTGATCAGCGGCACTAATTGCCCAGTTTCCTCAGGCACAACCGTGCGTGCGCCCATAAACATGCCTCTGGGAAAGGCGACAAAAAAATAGTTATCAACATGCGGCTGCTGTTCGCCATTTAAATAGGGTGCCATCGCATCGGCCACCTTCTGCCCCATCTCATGTTCCATAAAATCGATATTGGCGCCTGGTGGCGGATTGATAAAACTAAACACCAGATTACGATTACCTTCTGGTAGATAGTCTGCTTTCGGTAGCATCAGGAAAACCAGCGCCAACGGTACCGTTAACAACCCAACAATCCAGATCAGGCGCATCTTTGGCCCAGTGATACGCATAATGCCCGCCGTCATCGCCACCCACCAGTGTCGATGCGGATCCTCCATTTTCGCATGACGCAACCAGCTCATCGCGGTAGTTGGCAGCACGGTTACTGCGACGATCAGTGAAAAACAGACCGCCACGGCAATCGTCAATGCGAGGTCAGCAAACAGCTGCCCCGCCTCATCAGCGAGGAAGACCACAGGCAAGAAGATCGCAACTGTAGTTGCGGTCGAAGCCAACAACGCCCCCCACACCTGACTAGTACCCTGCGCCGATGCCTCAACCTCATCAAGCCCTTTCTCACGCAGGCGAATAATATTCTCCAGCACCACAATCGCGGCATCAAGCACCATGCCAACCGCAAAGGCCAGTCCCGCCAGTGAGATCACATTCAATGAACGCCCAGCTACATCCAATAAGATAAAGCTGCCCAGTACACAAGCAGGAATCGCCAACGCCACCATCATGGTGGCGCGAAACTTACGAAAAAACCACCACAGCACAGCCACCGCCAATAAGATGCCAAGTGCTAGATTACTCGTTACCATCTCAATTGAACGATCAATATAAATGGTCTCATCATAGGCCTGTTCCAACGACAGCCCAGCTCGTAACAGCGGCCCTTCACGTAATTCTGCTACCGCTTCGCGTAGCCCATCCATCACCTGCAACACATTAACGCCCGTCTCACGATGAG
>QIHH01000048.1 GCA_003230195.1 Gammaproteobacteria bacterium | reverse complement strand
AACTATTTCACAAGCTGCCTGAGCTTGATTGACACCATGTTAGAGCTTAACTTTTCCTCAGGTTATCCAGGTGAAGGAGGCCACTTCAGACCTCGTGCAACTGGGGGTATCTTAATCTGTTGCGTGAGATAAACAGTGCGATTAAAGCGTGTTAATAGCTACTATTGGCCTTTAACATGTTTCATTAATGTTATGCAACGGCTATCAGGATAGATTCAAGCTCCTGAAAAGTACGTGCGCGGGTTGGATGGTTCAATGTTAATCCCTAGTTGCTGGCCGATACGAGTGGTTGATAGCAGGCCTCTGACAAAGGCATTATCACCAACTTCCTCAATGACGAGCGCATGTTGGCGATTAAATATTTTCATTGTCTCAATGATCTGGCCAACAGAGGCATTGCAAAGGTCGTTAAATGAAATGGCTTCAATTTCAGATCGCTTGGTCATTACATCATTAACAGTGATCTCATTGAAGCTACCACCATACTTTTGAATGTACTTGATTGGCCGTTCACCGAGAATATCATTCGCAGTGATCAGTCCCAGAATGGTGTCATCATTTTTAGTGACAAATAGCAGGCGTACACCATAGGTGATCATTCTGTCATTGGCTTCAGGCAGTGGTAGTGTTGGAAATTCGGTGATGGGCACCGTTTGTTCGAAATCTGTCATCACCAGTCTGGCAGGATCATCGGGTGCCACTTGGGTTTCTTTTTGCTGGATAGGGCGCTTGAGCATTGTACCAGGGGAGAAGGTTTTATAGGGAAGTGCGGAATAGTTGTCAAGCATGGTTGATCCTCCATGAAAAACCAAGGCAATGTTAAAATAACATCTACAATATTATGCATGATAATGATAGGTGAAAAAACCACTTTTTTATAATGTATTTTGTGATGGATTTCGCCGGAACAGACGGTTTTTCTAGTGGACTATGTGGCTGATGTTTAACTAACGGTCTTCCCTGTTGCTTGCAGGTCTGCATGATAAGAGGAGCGTACCATTGGGCCACTGGCGACGTTATCAAACTGAAGCTCTCTGGCTTCCAACGCTAGCTCTTCAAACTCTTCCGGGGTGACATAGCGCGCTACTGGCAGGTGGAATCTACTCGGTTGTAAATACTGGCCAAGAGTGAGCATATTGCAGTCATGAGCGCGTAGGTCGTACATGACCTGGTGAATCTCTTCGATGGTTTCACCGAGACCGAGCATCAGGCCAGACTTAGTTAAGACACTGGGGTGTTGTTCTTTGAATTTTTGCAATAGATCAAGTGACCAGATGTAGTCGGCCCCTGGACGAGCCTGTTTATAGAGGCGCGGCACAGTCTCCAGGTTATGATTAAAAACATCGGGTGGCGCTTGCGCCATGATTGCTAATGCGCGATCCATGCGGCCGCGGAAGTCGGGCACTAGTACTTCGATGCGGGTGTTTGGTGAATGTTCCCGGACGGCTTTAATACAGGCGACAAAATGGGCTGCTCCGCCATCACGCAGGTCATCACGGTCAACCGAAGTGATCACGGCATACGAAAGCTTCATCGCCTTGATTGTGGTTGCTAGGTTTAGTGGTTCGTCTTCATCGAGTGGTTTGGGTCTGCCGTGGGCAACATCGCAAAAGGGACAGCGACGGGTGCAGATATCGCCCATGATCATAAAGGTTGCGGTGCCATGGCTAAAGCATTCACCCAGATTTGGGCAGGCGGCTTCTTCGCAAACAGTGTGCAGCTTGTTCTCTTTGAGAATGGCCTTTAGCTCGCTGACGCGTGCTGTGCTACCGGCGGTAGCACGAATCCATTTGGGTTTGCGCAAAGGGTTGATTGTCGGTTCGATTTTGATCGGAATGCGTGAAACCTTGGATTCACCCTTGAGAGGGTTGCGTTTTGAAGGGGCGCTTTTTTGGTCGTTCATAGTAACGGCAATATCTCATACGGTGTGGCATTTGTTGCCCCTGATTATTTAAGGGACAAATCGGGTAGTGTTTGAAAGGTCTCGATTGTATCGTATTCAAGTAGGCGTGTCAGATGGGCGAGTAGATCCCGCTCTGCCTGTATAGGATCCGTTAGATTTGATAGCTCGCTTGTTTGGGTGACGACTAATCCAGGATAACCACAAGGGTCAATTAGTGAAAATGGCGTTAGATCCATTGCGACATTCAGGCTGAGACCGTGGAAGGTACACCCTTTACGCACTCTCATGCCAAGCGCTGCTATTTTGCAATCATTCACATAGACACCGGGCGCCCCGTCTTTGGTGGTGGCGTTGATTTGATAGGCGGTCAGCATCTCGATAATGGCTGTTTCGATTAGCGAAACAAGGTGGCGAATGCCCCAATTACGGCGTTTTAGGTCGATGAGTAGATAGAGCACTAATTGCCCTAGGCCGTGATACGTGATTTGGCCTCCACGGTCGACATGCACCAGCGGTACATCCCCTATGTTGTGGATATGCTCGCGTCGGCCCGCACGCCCTAGAGTGAAGACCGGTGGGTGCTCAACACACCATATTTCATCGTTGGTTGTGTTGTTGCGTTGCTCGGTAAAGGTCTGCATCACATACCAGCAGGGTTCATACTCCTGATGGCCAAGTTGACGTATGGTAAGAGTGGGCATGGTACGGCGTGTTTACAGCGTCATGGTGATCTGTTCGCAGGCCTTAAAGTCATGGTAGATTGCCTCAATTTGAGCTTGGCTGGTGGCGGTAAAGGTGACGGTGATCGAACAGTAGTTTCCCTTGCTGCTGGGACGAGAACGCACGGCTCCTTCACTCAGCCCCGGCACATGCTTAAGTACGATGCTAAAGATAATCGCATCGAGGTCAGCGCGCTGTTTACCGATCGCTTTGATTGGAAATTCACATGGGAACGCTAATAAGGTTTCTGTTGTATCATCACTCATGGTCTATTCCGTAACTGCTGTTTATAAGTTTGATAGTGCTGGCGCATCTGTTGCCACAATTTGCCCGGTTTTCCACTGCCTATCGCTATGCCATCGAGTGTGGTAACCGGCAGGATCTCTTTAGTTGAGCTGGTGAGCCAGATTTCTTTTGCATGGAGGAGTTGAACGGGTGTAATGAATGCTTCGCAGGTTGGAATGTTATGTTGTTGTGCGAGTTCAAGTATCAGGTCTCGGGTAATGCCGGGTAGCAACAGTGGCCCTTTGGGTGGTGTGATCAAAACATCATCAATGAGCGCAAACAGATTGCTGGCGGCCCCTTCAGTTACTTCTCCGTCGCGAATCAGGATAGCCTCAACCGCATCCTCATCGTAGGCATGCTGGCGTAACAGGATATTGCCGAGCAGTGAGGTGTTTTTGATGTGGCAGTTTTTCCAGCGGATATCTTCATGAGTGATAGCGGCAACACCGTGTTCAGCAATAGATGCCGGCAGCGCTTTTAATGCGCTGCTCATGATGAAGAGTGTGGGTTCAGTGTGGCTATCGGGAAAGCCGTGGTCGCGTTCGGCAACACCACGTGTTACCTGCAGGTAGATAGATTGCTCATCGCCATTAATCGGCTGGTTACGGGCCACCATCTCATTGAGTACCGACTGCCAGGCTATATCACTCAGCGGTTGTTTTATTCTGACGGCGGCAAGGTTATCGTCGAGGCGCTTTAGGTGTTCGTCAAGGCGAAAGAGTTTGCCGTCATAGACGGGAATGACTTCATAGATGCCATCGCCAAAGATGAAGCCGCGATCAAGCGGGGAGATGCGCGCTTCATTTATGGGCTGAAAAGTGCCGTTCAGATAACTAATCGATGACATAGGTGGTTATTCAAAAAATAGCGAAATTTCATCAAAGAAGCTCTGAAATATGCCGCCTTCTTCAATCCCCTGCAATGCAATCAGTGGGCGCTCGACAACACCGTTGCCTTCGAGTGAGATATCAACGGTACCGTGTGCGCTACCTTTTGCGACAGGGGCGATGATCTGAGTATCGATCTTCATCGATGCATCGAGTTTGTCATAACGGCCGCGTGGAATGGTGATGTAGAGGTCTTCGGCAAGCCCTAGTGGTAGCTGCTCGCTTATCCCTTTCCAGATGCGCGCGGTGGTGAGCTGGCTATTGGCGCTATAGAGCATGCGTGTCTCAAAGAAACGGAAACCGTAATTGAGTAGTTTCTGGCTCTCTTTGGTGCGGGATTCTTTGCTTTTGGCACCGAGTACAATCGAGATCAGGCGCATATCGTCGCGTAGTGCCGATGAGATCAGGCAGTAACCCGCTGAGTCGGTGTGACCAGTTTTGACACCATCGACGTATTTATCACGCCATAACAACGCATTGCGATTGTGCTGGCGAATATCGTTATAGGTGAACTCTTTGATTGAGTACCATTTGTAGTATTCAGGAAATTCGCTGATCAATGCTCTGGTCAGTAGCGCAAGGTCATGTACGGTGGTGTAGTGATCGGCATCTGGCATACCCGTGCTGTTAACAAAGTGAGTGCCGCGCATACCGAGTTTGTCGGCGTGGTGATTCATCAGCGATGCAAAGGCCTCTTCGCTACCGGCGACATGTTCTGCGAGTGCGACACTGGCATCATTTCCCGACTGAATAATCATCCCCTTGAGCAGGTCTTCGATTGAAACGCGTTTATTCACTTCAATAAACATACGCGAGCCTTGCATGCGCCACGCTTTTTTGCTGATCAATACTTCAGTGGATAGTGTCAGGTTTTCTGCGCGCAGTTCGCTGAAGATGATATGGGCGGTCATCAGTTTGGTGAGACTGGCGGGTTCCATCTGTTCATGGCTATTTTTTTCAGCGATGATCTGGCCGCTGTCAAAATCCTGCAACAGAAAACCACGTGCCGCGATTTCTGGCACATTGGGGGTCGGCATGGCGGCGGTCGCGATGCTGAGCGGCATTAGCGTTGCCCATAACCCCATCACGATACCCATGCTGCGCGGGATCGAAAACAAGGCGCGCTGACTGCTGGTCAGTAGTATGACAACGAACGTCATGGCGCTTTTAAGGGGTGAATTGATAGTGTGGCTCACGAAGTAGGCTCTCCAAAGTCTGACTCTAAAATGGCAAACCATAGTCTAACAAATTCTGAGTGCGCTGCACTTGTTCGTCTCCTGCTGAAAAAAGTTTTTTTTGTAAAATTAAGACTTTTGCACGAGAACTCGTTTTCGTTCCAGCAAGGCATAAATGATCGAAAAATGGAGTTTACACGCAGTAAATGACTATTTTGAGATCATTTATAACGCGGTTGGAGCGGAAAATAGACTCATGGGCACCTCTATTAATTCTGGACGTGGCAGATTGAATTCAAAATTTGTTACATCAAGGCGTCAATAGCAGGTAATACCCAAGGGGGCACAC
>QIHH01000219.1 GCA_003230195.1 Gammaproteobacteria bacterium | reverse complement strand
GCTAATGAGTGAATCAACGCGGTACCCACTAACCATGGCATAAATGAAGCATTTTCGACTGGATCCCAGAACCACCAGCCACCCCAGCCAAGCTCGTAATAAGCCCACCAGCTACCGAGTGCAATACCGATGGTCAGGAAACACCATGCCGCGGTGGTCCATGGGCGAGACCAACGTGCCCATGCCGCATCAAGACGACCGCCCAACAGTGCAGCAATCGCAAATGCAAATGCCACCGAGAAACCAACATAACCCATATAAAGCATCGGCGGATGAATAATCAAACCCGGATCCTGCAGCAACGGATTAAGATCTCGCCCATCCACCGCCGCCGGAATCAGGCGATCAAAAGGGTTAGAGGTCAGCAGTAAAAAGAGCATGAAGCCGATCGAAATCAGCCCCAGTACACCAATTACGCGGGCGACCATTTCATCAGGCAAGTTTTTACTTAAAAGAGAAACAGCCAAGGTCCAACTAGCGAGCATCAGCGCCCATAGTAACAGGGAGCCTTCGTGCCCACCCCACACAGCCGCTATGCGATACTCAATTGGCAACTGAGAGTTGGAGTGACTCGCGGCATACTGCACCGAAAAATCATTGACAATAAAGGCGTAGGTAAGGCAACCAAAGGCGACCAGCACAAAAGCAAACTGGCCCTGGGCGGCAGGTCGTGCCACGGCAATCCATGATTCTTTCCCTTTCTGCGCACCAATCAGTGGCAGCACCGACTGAATGATCGCCATTGATAGCGCGAGTACCAGCGCATAATGTCCTATTTCAGGTATCATCTATATTCCCTCTTGAATCTTAACTGGTGTTTGAATATTTGCTGCACCTGTCGTCTCAGCCGCTTTTGCTTCTGCTTTTGCTAACTCAGCCTTTGCAAGTGCATCGGCAACTTCGGGTGGCATATAGGTCTCATCATGCTTGGCAAGCACCTCATCGGCCATAAAGACGCCGTCACTGGTAATATTGCCCTGCGCCACAACCCCCTCACCTTCACGAAACAGGTCGGGCAAAATACCGGTGTAAATCACCGGCACCACTTCAGCATTATCGGTCACACGAAAATGCACCGTCAGGCCATCATCCTCACGCTTGATACTACCCACTTCCACCAGACCACCGAGACGAAATGAACGGTCTTTCGGCGCTGCATCGGCCTGCACCTCAGTTGGGCTAAAAAAATGGTTAATATTGCTATTCAATGCATTCATGATCAGTCCAACCGCGCCTGCTAATGCGGCCAGACCAACAGCAATAAACACCATACGCTTATGTCTAGACTTCATCCTGATACCTCTGAATCTTTCATACGAATCATACGTCCCAGTCGCTGCACCACACTACGTCTGCGGCGCATCACCAGAACCACTTCAACGACCATAAACAGGGCAGTCACAAAATATGAGCCCCAGATGTATAGGCCATGGCCACCCATGGCAAACCATTCGCTCATGCCTTCCTCTCCTTCAATAACGCTTTCACCCACACGGCGTCTGATTCTCTTTCCAGAATAGTGCTGCGCACACGAGACAGTGAAACGGCAACCGCGTAAAACCAGCAAGCGAAGGTCATCACCAACAAAGTCCAGAGCATGATTTCTGACATACTAGCCTCAATACCACCATCGACCACTTTAATCGAGCTACCTTGGTGTAACGTGTTCCACCACTGTACCGAGTAATAAATGATTGGCACATTGATCACGCCGACGAGCGCCAGTAGACCACTGGCACGCGCAGCGCGACGCGGATCATCGATCGCCGATTCCAGCGCCATAAAACCAACATAAAGAAAGAGTAAAATCAGCTCAGAGGTCAGGCGCGCATCCCATACCCACCAAGCACCCCACATCGGCTTGCCCCACAGTGCACCAGTCCACAGCGCAACAAAGGTAAACATCGCCCCGGTCGGCGCAAGTGAAGAGGCCATCATGGATGAGAGGCGGGTATTCCAGATCATGCCTGCTGCCGCGAAACAAGCCATCACCACATAGATCCACATCGACATCCACGCCGCTGGCACATGGATAAACATGATGCGATACCCTTCGCCCTGCTTGTAATCCGTTGGCGCGACAAAAAAGCTCATATAGAGCCCAATCACTAATAGAATTACCGAGGCAATTCCGAATCCCACAGCAAGGCGTCCCGCTAACGGATAGAAGCTTGCTGGTGATGAATATTTAAACAAGTTAAACACAATGCTTATCTTCTCTATTTTTAAAGGCGCTAGCGCTTAATAAAAAGCTATTCCACCGAAATCCTGAGCGCTGCCGCTGAGGCCCACGGCGCAAGCACTAGCGCCAGTAACAATATTGCACCCATTAACGACAGGTGGCCATCCGCACCCATTCCTGCGGCACTCGCAGTGACCGCACCGGCACCAAAAATCAGTACCGGAATATAAAGCGGTAACACCAACAACGAAACCAGCACGCCACCGCCCCGCAATCCCAAGGTCAACGCCGCACCAATCGCGCCTAATAAACTTAACACGGGCGTCCCGATCAACAAGGTCACCATCAACATAATCAACTCGTCGCCTTCAAGCCCAAACTGCAGCCCCAACAGCGGCGACATCAACACCAACGGCAGACCAGAAATAATCCAGTGTGCCAATACCTTACCCAGCACAATCAACGACAGTGGCTGCGGCACCATCATCAACTGCTCCAGCGTGCCATCGTTATAGTCATCCGCAAACAGACGCGTTAACGACAACATCGACGCGAGCAGTGCTGCAACCCACACCACACCTGCCGCCATCTCTTTTAACAGCGCAGCATCTGGCCCCACCCCTAGTGGGAAGAGACTCACCACGATGATAAAAAAGAACACCGTGGTCAACACATCTGAACGATGGCGCATTGCCAGCGTCAGGTCACGCATCACCATGCATTTCACTGTCGACAACATCAGTGCGGCTCCGTTACCGAAGCTGATGGCATCGAACCAGCCTGTTGCCGATCAAGAGGCTGCTGGCCAAGATGCAGATGCTGCAACTGCCCCGCATCGATCGCCACCTCCTGATGAGTGGTCAAAATCACCATCCCACCATCGGCAACATGCGCCTTAATCACCCCAAGCAACAACTCGACTGCCGCTGCATCCAATGCCACAAAGGGCTCATCCAATATCCACAGCTTCGAGCGCTGCAATAACAAGCGCGCCAGCGCAACGCGTCGCTTCTGCCCCTGCGATAACACCTTTACTGGCAGCTCCACACAATGCGCCAGTCCAAATTTCGTCAAGGCCGCTTCCACCTCATGTTCATTAATATCAGCACCACTCAGATTGGCAAACACCTTCAAATTCTCATAACCGGTCAATTCAAATTTTAACCCGTAATGGTGCCCTAAATAGAGCAGTTCACGATTAAAATCATCTTTCTGCTTCCCTGTTGTCTCACCATTCCAGCAAATTTCACCATTTTCCGGCAATACCAGCCCTGCAATAGCACGTAGCAGGGTCGTTTTGCCACTGCCGTTCGGACCATGCACATGCAACAACGAACCGGCCTGCAGCGAAAAAGAGAGGTCGCTAAAGAGCTGTTTATCACCTCTCACACACTCAAGTTCGTTAATTTCAAGCAAGGCCTTATCCATCGCGATGAACCCCGCTTCTTAACCCAAAAGAGCGTCGATTATACATAAATGCAGCCAAAAAACCCGACCCCTGAAAAAAATCAAAAAAGCCCTAAAACCCCTATTTTCAATGGGATATTCTTACTGTTCACGTTGGGACGAATAGCGAAAGCACATCAACAAAGCGAAGGCACATCAAAACCAGCGTCTATATCTGAAGCAGGCAAATGGAAAAACCATGCCACATTACATCTTTAATTCCCCTTAGATAAGACCTTCAACAGCACATAATATGTAAGATGGACTCAAACAAGCTGTAAAACCACTACTCCCCTACATTGCATTGCGCCAATTTCATTACTCAAAAAATGCAAAGCCCGCTGATTATACGATCTTCCTTCTGACATTGCACCCAACCGATAACTGACCTGAAAAATACGATTAGAAGCTGTGAATTCATACGAATAGTTCATTTTTACACCATGAAAACCACTCCTTTTTTCGATTCTATACGGCTAAATGCAAGCCCAACAGCGAGTCACCTGTAAAGTTCCTGAAAATAGTCTAGAATCCTGCTGTTATGAAAAATGACTTTAATGCGCTTAAAGCGCACATTGAAACTAGGATTGTTGGTCAAACCACCTTGATCGAGCGGCTGTTAACCGGCGTACTGGCAGACGGCCACATCCTGCTCGAAGGATTGCCAGGACTAGCCAAAACTACCGCCGTACATCAACTTGCCAGCGGCATGGCGATGCCTTTTCAACGCATTCAGTTTACGCCCGACCTGATTCCCGGCGACATTACCGGCTCAGATATCTTTGTGCCGCAAGATGGTCACTTCCAGTTTATCGCCGGGCCTGTCTTCAATGAAATTATCCTTGCCGACGAAATTAATCGCGCGCCACCCAAGGTGCAATCAGCACTACTAGAGGCGATGCAGGAACGCCAGGTCACCGTTGGCGGCGTGACACGCCCATTACCCGATATTTTTATGGTGATCGCCACCCAGAACTCGATCGACCAGGAGGGCACCTACCCACTGCCGGAGGCGCAGCTTGACCGTTTCATCATGAAGACACACATCGGTTACCCAAACGCCGAGGAAGAACTGGAGATTCTACGACGCGCGCACCAGCCAAACAGTACTAAAAATAGCGCGGCAGTGCTGAGTGCGGCACAGATTGCGGCTGCGCGCACAGAAGTCAATAAAATATACATTGACGAAATGCTGGAGCGCTATATCGTCACCTTGGTGGGGGCGACACGTGACCCATCACCGTGGGATTCATCATTGACACCGCTGCTGGCACGTGGCGCATCACCGCGCGCCACCCTCGCGCTGGCACAGACCAGCCGCGCACGCGCCTATTTAAATGGGCGTGACTTTGTCGAGCCAGGCGATATCATTGAACTGGCGCACGATGTGCTCAATCACCGCATCGCATTAAGCTTCACTGCACGTGCAGAAGGGGTCGATAGCCGCCAGCTGATTAATCGCATCACCGATGTTGTACCCATTCCTTAACCCACACAATGTACGACCATGCCCAACAGCAAGCGCTGCTATCCACTGCCGAGCTAGAACAGTTACAGCAGCGTGTATTGCAACGTCGCCAGCACCAGATGCAACCTCTCGACACCCCGTACGCAGGCGCATTTAATTCACTACACCGTGGCCACGGTATGGAACTGCATGATGTGCGCCCCTACCAAGCGGGCGATGACATACGCCACATG
>QIHH01000185.1 GCA_003230195.1 Gammaproteobacteria bacterium | reverse complement strand
CGCCGCCCGTACAGGATTCAGCCGCCACCAGCATCAATTGACGTGTTAATAGCGCATCCGCGACCTGTACAACAATCTGTGCTATCTCATCATTCAAGTCACCGCCCCTTATTCGCTATCATCGTAAAACGCTTGCCTGCCGCTTTTACCATCGCGTATCCTTACGCCCGACCACCACACTCCACTTTCAATCTGTCATTAAACAATAAAGAAGAATTATCGTGCGCTATTTAAACCACATATCAATCTTGTTGCAATATATCCTTCCCCACCACTTTTTAACTTGGTGTATCCGCGGCATCACTCGCATTCGTTTTGCACCCTTTAAAAATACCGCAATCAAGCTTTTTATTCGCGCCTTCAAAGTAGACATGAGCATCGCCCAGGAAGAAAATCCGACTGCCTATCCCGATTTCAACAGCTTTTTTACTCGCCCACTCAAACCCGATGCGCGCCCACTTAGCAGTGCACCAAGTGAGATCGCCTGTCCGGTAGATGGTGCTATTAGTCAGCTCGGAGAGATCACGAACGACGGTCGCATCTTCCAAGCCAAAGGTCACAACTACTCATTGGAAGAGCTTCTCGGCGGCTCCAAAGAGATGGCTGCACTCTTCAAACATGGCTCTTTCGCCACCATTTATCTGTCACCAAAAGATTACCATCGCATTCACATGCCACTGCAGGGTAAGCTACAGGAGATGGTGTACATCCCAGGGCGACTCTTCAGTGTTAGTAAATTCGCAAGCGAACATGTGCCTCGACTATTTGCGCGAAATGAACGCCTCGTCAATCTATTTGAAACCGAAGCAGGGCCAATGGCGATGATTATGGTCGGCGCACTAAACGTGGCAGGCATGGAAACCGTCTGGGCAGGCAATATTCCAGACAAAGTGAACTGGGAAATCAAGAAATGGAACTACAGGAATAACATAGCCGAAAAAGAGATCATACTAGCCCACGGTGCGGAGATGGGCCGTTTTAATATGGGATCTACCATTGTGCTTCTATATTCAAACAAACGAATTAAGTGGAATGAGTCGATTTCAGCAGAGTGCTCCGTTAAAATGGGGCAGCACCTCGCATCTACCCTACAAAAGAGTTAGTGAGTATGCGTTACTGAATCACTCGCCTCAGTACTAGCTGGCACACGGTGGCCCTGCACATAATGCAGCACTTCCTGCAGTGAACGAAAAGTTCCGGCATCGAAATCACAAAACATCATACCAAGACCGCCGTCACATGCACGTGCAACAGTAGCGCGAATTCTGTGCTTTGTATCTAAGCCAGCAGCTCTGATCTTAAACTTCAGCTCAACCACCGTGTCACGAGGGAATGTTTTTTCAATTTCGATAAACAAGCCGCCCATACCAATATCTTTCACCTTACACCCAGAGACTATTTCTCCATGAAAGGAAAGGTCGACATCCAAGTCGGCTCGCGTTCGCGGACTCCATCTTTGTTCCATTCCATTCCTCCAGTTTCTAAATTATATGTGCAATAAAATACCAGACACATCACAGATAATTCATAGCACAATCTATGCCATAAAAAGAATTCAGGCTATATTCAACATAAATAACAATCAGTTAACAGTTTTTAAACTTCAAATATTATAACTAAATACCAACATACCTTAGACTACTGTAAAAAAAACTGACCACAAAACCAGAGCCATAGTTATAATCTAGCCCCTTATGCATTTGCAACTGTAAAATTCACCACTCCGTTGATTGAATCACATCCTGCTGCCAACATTAACAAACGGTCAAAGCCCAGCGCAACCCCTGCTGACTCAGGTAATCCAGCCTCAAGCGCCGTGTTCAACCGGCGATTAATTCTGGGTACAAAACCCTCATCCTTCTTTCGCTGTAAAGTATCTCGTTCAAAACGTCGAGAAAATTCATCGCCGTCACACAACTCATGATAACCGTTCGCAAGCTCAACACCTGTGACGTAAAGCTCAAAACGCTCTGCTAACGCCACCTCGCCAGGCCTTACTTTTGCCAGTACCGCTTGTGATGCCGGGTAATCATAAATAAAGAGAGGAGCAGCCAAACCAAGATGCGGCTCTATTAAATGGCTCATCAATAGATCAAGCCAGCCATCACGTCCAATCTCGATTTCATTGAGATCAGTAAAAACCCCACTATCATTCGCACAGCGCATCAAATCATCAAGCGAAGCACGGTGTGGATCCAGCCCCAGATAACGCTCGAAGATTACCTGATAACTCACCCGCTCAAATTCGCAATCCAGATCAAGCAACATTTTAACCAAGGCCTCAACCTCATCCATTAACGTGAAGTGATCAAAGCCAACACGATACCATTCCAGCATGGTAAATTCAGGGTTATGGCGTGCGCCATATTCACCATCACGAAAGGCCTTGCAGATCTGATAAATAGAGCTACTACCTGCTGCCAAAAGACGCTTCATTGCCGCCTCAGGTGAGGTTTGCAGATAAAGTGGGGTATCCGGGGGTAATCCTGGACCGTTATAGCGCGTGACAAAGCTTTGCAGATGAGGGTCACTGACCGTAGCCACCGAGAGCAGTGGCGTTTCAACTTCCAGTACATCGCGTGCAGCAAAAAACTGCCGGGTTTTGGCCAGTAGTTCTGCGCGCAAACGGATGTTTTCGATCGGGGCCGTTGGCCGCCAATCATCACACAACATTAATTTTTAACGCGGGAGACATACTCTCCCGTGCGAGTGTCCACTTTTAACAGATCATCAATATTCACAAACAACGGCACACGCACGACCGCGCCCGTTTCAAGTGTCGCTGGCTTGCCACCACCACCCGAGGTATCACCACGCACACCTGGATCAGTATCAGTCACCGCCAGTTCAACAAAATTAGGTGCAGCAACAGAAAGCGGCACACCATTCCATAATGTCACTAGGCACTCTTCCTGCCCTTTAAGCCACTTGGCAGTCTCGGCCATCGCTGTTTCACTCACCGCGTGTTGCTCAAAGCTCTCAGGCTCCATAAAATGCCACTGCTCGCCATCTGAATAGAGAAACTGCATCTCAGTATCCATCACATCAGCCGCCTCAACTGACTCACCCGACTTATAGGTTCGCTCATAAACTTTACCGCTTTTCAGATTACGCAGTTTAACGCGGCAAAAAGCCTGCCCCTTACCCGGTTTAACAAATTCATTGTCGATAATCGAGCAAGGATCGCCATCAATCATTAGTTTCAGGCCACCCCTGAATTCATTGGTACTGTATGTCCCCATTTCCAATCCAATCTCTTTAAGTAATCACAAGCGCACTATTGTATACAACAATCCTTTACCAATAAAACGCAACTGCTTTAAACTTACCAGATGAAGCCAACATCCACTATTTCATCCCTAAAAACCCCTGATTCTACCCAATCATGGCAACAAGCACTCGCAAATGCAATCCGCACCCCTGAGGTATTATTGGCAGCACTCGAATTAAGTGCCGAACAATTACCTGCTATCTTTAATGGCGGTGATAAATTTCCTTTACGGGTTCCACACAGCTTCGTCACAAGAATGAAAAAAGGGGACCCCAACGACCCCTTGCTACGCCAGGTGCTACCACTCGATGAAGAGAATAATTTCACCCCAGGGTACTTCACTGACCCAGTAGGTGACCTGAACGCCAGCGAGACCCCCGGTCTGCTGCACAAATATCATGGCCGCGCATTGATGATCACCACCGGCGCATGCGCCATCCACTGTCGCTACTGTTTTAGGCGTCACTTTCCCTATGCTCAGCAAAATGCTGCAGCCAATGAGTGGGATGAAGCACTCAATCACTTAAATCAAAATAAATCTATCAGTGAAGTGATCCTGAGCGGCGGTGATCCCCTTGCACTCAGTGACCAGCGCCTCACCACACTCCTTGAGCAACTCGCAAAAATCCCACACCTTAAGCGTCTGCGCATTCACACCCGCCTACCGGTTGTGATACCACAACGCATCACCGACTCACTCATCACCTTACTCACCGAGTGCAGACTTCCTCCGGTCATTGTCATCCATGTCAATCATGCTAACGAAATTGACAGCGAACTGCACGCAGCGCTCAAAAGGCTTCAAACCATCCCCAACATCACCTTGTTAAACCAGAGCGTACTGCTGCGCGGCATCAACGATAATCACAAGGCATTGATCACACTCAGCGAAGCGCTATTTGCCTGTGGCGTACTACCGTACTACCTGCACCTGCTCGATAAAACACAGGGCACCGCCCATTTTAATGTCCCAGCCACACAGGCAATTAAGTTATTGAATGAAATACACGCAAAATTACCTGGATATCTCGTGCCACGTCTCGCTCATGAAGAAACCGGTGCCCCCGGAAAAACGCTGATCACCTCTTCACATAAAGAAAGTGAAATAACAAACGATACGAGACCATTGCACGATACTATATTAAAGCCTTTAGCCTCATTAACTAAGGACAAATAGTGAGCAGTTGTTACCCTCTCCTACTAGCAACCATTCTAAGTCAGCAATAAAAAAGGCCTCTGTTCAGAGGCCTTTTCCACAATAACCGCAGTAAAATTACTGATTCGCTTTTAATGCTGCGATACGCTCTTCAAGCGGTGGATGGCTCATAAACAATTTTTTGATGCCGCCACCAATACCACCCGCAAAACCAAAGGCCGCCAGTTGGTCAGGTAGTGGTTCTGCCGCGCCACTGGAACGCTGTAGCGCTTCCAGCGCTGAAATCATCTTAGAGCGATCAGAGAGTGCCGCGCCACCTTCATCAGCTCGAAATTCCCGTTTACGACTAAACCACATCACAATGATGGCGGCCAACACACCAAGCACCATTTGTGCAATAAACATGGTGACGTAAAAACCAATACCATGCCCTTGGTTGTTCTTTAGAATCACTCGATCAACAAAATGGCCAATCACACGCGACAGGAACATCACAAAGGCGTTCAATACACCCTGAATCAACGCCAGCGTAATCATGTCACCATTCGCAACATGCGCCACCTCGTGGCCGAGCACCGCCTCGACTTCATCACGACTCATGTTATCAAGCAGTCCATCACTCACCGCGACAAGCGCTTTATTGCGGCTCATTCCTGTGGCAAACGCATTCGGTGCTGGTGATGGAAATATCGCCACTTCCGGCATCCCGATACCTGCCTGCTCTGCTTGGCGCTGTACTGTTGCCATCAGCCAGCGTTCAGTGTCATTAGCAGGCTCTTCAATCACTTTTGCACCGGTAGAGCGTTTCGCCATCCATTTAGAGATTGCCAACGATATAAACGAGCCACCCATGCCAAATACCGCGCTGAAAACCAACAGTGCAGGGATATCCAGATTGATCCCCTCCGCGTCCATATAACCCTCGAAGCCAAACAGGCTCAGCGCAATGCTTAGAATCAACATGATGGCTATGTTAGTCATCAGGAACAGAAATACACGCTTCATGCAAAACTCCGGTTTTCAGTATAAATTGACATTAA
>QIHH01000031.1 GCA_003230195.1 Gammaproteobacteria bacterium | reverse complement strand
CTGCTAGTGCGTAGTTGTCTTCGTTGGCAACTATGGTTTTGCAGACGGATTAACGAGGAATTCTGCACCTCGGCATGCACCTCAGGTTTCGTAACCCACGTCGAAGCCAGGTCACCCCCTTGGGTATTACTACAGTTGACAGTCTAACGCAGTGGGAAGTTCATTGCCAAGTTTAAAAACAGGTGAGATTAGCGACCTCTCAGAATACGCCCTTTTTCTCGTTGCCAGTCGCGGTCTTTCTCGCTGGCGCGTTTATCGTGCTGTTGCTTACCTTTGGCAAGGCCAATTTCAACCTTTACCAGGCCGTGGCTCCAGTAGAGCGCGGTGCCAACGAGGGTGTAGCCTTTGCGCTCAACGGCACCGATGAGCTTGTCGAGCTGTTTGCGGTGTAGTAGCAGCTTGCGCACACGGGTATTTTCCGGGGTGATGTGAGTCGAGGCGGTGTGCAGCGGGGTGACATGAAGGCCTGAGATGAACGCTTCGCCATTTTTAAGGAAGACGTAGCTCTCGGTGAGTTGTGCGCGTGAGTCGCGCATGCTTTTCACTTCCCACCCTTGCAGCACGATACCAGCCTCGAATTTTTCTTCGATAAAGTAGTCGTGGCGCGCACGCTTATTGAGCGCGATGGTGTTGCCGCCGGGTTTCTTTTTCTTCTTTGTGGCCATAACTCGTATGATTAACGCAGGTTTTTCATCTATTTAGTGATGCTTATTATACACAGACGTGACCGCTGTGGTTGAGTGATGCGGCAATTTCGCCCACAATAGGCGGATCAGGATTTCAAGGGAGTGGCAATGTCAGAAAATTTGCGTAGTAGCATGCATGGTCAGTGGTCATCGCGTTGGGTCTTTGTACTTGCGGCGACCGGCTCTGCCGTGGGGCTCGGCAATATCTGGAAGTTCCCTTACATCGTCGGTGAAAATGGCGGTGGTGCATTTGTGCTGGTCTATCTGTTATGTCTTGTGGTGATCGGTCTGCCGGTGATGATGGCCGAGGTGATGTTGGGGCGTCGTGGCCGACAGAACCCGGTCAACACCATGAAGGTGCTGAGTAAAGAGGAAGGACGCAGCCCGTTGTGGCAGTTGCTGGGTTGGGCTGGGGTGGTGGCTGGTTTTCTAATCCTCTCTTATTACAGCGTGATTGCGGGCTGGGCGATCAATTATGTGCTGGAGATGGCGAGTGGTACTTTCAGTGGCACCTCGGCGGGGCAGGTGAAAACCGTTTATGAAGAGCTGCTGGCTGACCCGTTTAAGCTGACGTTCTTGCACACACTTTTTATTATTACCACCATGGTGGTGGTGGCGCGTGGGGTGCGGGGTGGGCTTGAAAAGGTAGTGGTGCTGTTGATGCCTGCACTCTTTGTACTGCTGATTATTCTGCTGATCTATGCGATGAATAGCGGCGCTTTTATGCAGGGGTTGGCCTTTCTCTTTACACCGGATTTTAGTGCATTAACGGGCAAAGGGGTGCTGGTTGCGATGGGGCATGCCTTTTTTACCCTGAGCCTTGGAATGGGGTCAATTATGGTCTATGGCTCCTATATGCGCAGTGAAGACTCGATTGCGCGCACCTCGATTATGATTGTGATCGCGGATACTGTGGTGGCTCTTATCGCGGGTATGGCGATCTTCCCGATTGTCTTTGCCAATGGTCTGGAACCCGCTGCAGGGCCGGGGCTGGTGTTTCAGACGTTACCACTGGCGTTTGGTCAGATGACGGGTGGACTCTTTTTCGGCACGTTATTTTTCATTCTACTGCTGTTTGCGGCGTGGAGTTCATCGATTTCACTGATTGAACCGGCGGTGACCTGGCTGGTGGAAAACCGCAATCTGACACGAGGCGCGGCATCGATCATCTGCGGTGTTGCGACTTGGGTGCTGGGGATGGGCACGGTGTTGTCGTTTAACCACTGGACGGAGGTGAAGCTGTTTGATATGACCTTTTTCGAGTTGCTTGATTTCCTCACGGCGAATATTATGTTGCCGTTGGGTGGTTTGTTCATTGCACTGTTTGTGGGGTGGGGGATGGCGCGTGAATCAAAACGTGATGAAATGGCTACGAGGCATCTGTTTGCCTTTAATGGTTGGAATTTCCTGCTGAAATACGTCGTGCCGTTAGCGATACTGGTGGTGTTTTTACAACTGACAGGTTTGTTGGCAAAAATCACCGCTGAGTGATGATGAAGAGATAAGTTGGTGTAGATGGCAATAATAAATAGAAGTGCACTGGTGCGTTACTCCGCCAGTCAGATGTTCGCATTGGTGGATGATATAACCGCATACCCGGAGTTTCTGCCGTGGTGTAAAACAGCGATAGAATTAAGCCGTGATGAGGACGAAGTCCGCGCAACATTAGAGTTGTCGCGTGCTGGCATCCATAAAACCTTTTCGACCTGTAATCGTCTGCAGCCGGGTAAGATGATCGAGATGCGCCTGCTAGAGGGGCCATTTAAGCACCTGGAAGGTTTCTGGCGTTTTGAACGCCTGGGCGATGAGGCCTGCAAGGTTTCATTGGATCTTGAATTTGAGTTTTCTAATAAATTGCTGGAAATGACACTGGGGCCGGTCTTTAGCCAGATTGCGAACTCTCTGGTGGATGCATTTTGCGAGCGTGCGGTGACAAGTTATGGCAGACCCTGAAGTGAATGTGGCAGTGGTTGAGGCAAAAGATGAGCGGGCCGAGAAAATTGAGGTAGAGGTGGCGTACGCGCTGCCGCATGAACAGGTGATTCTGAAAACGGTGATCAGTGAGGGCGGCACGGTAGCAGATGCGATTAAGCATTCTGGTATTCTGGTGAACTATCCTGAGGTTAATATGGAAGTTAATAAATTTGGTGTATTTGGCAAGATGAGCAAGGTGACTAGTATATTGCGTGCGGGAGATCGAGTTGAGGTTTATCGTCCGTTGATCGCCGACCCAAAAGAGGTGCGCCGTCAGCGTGCGGCTGAGGGTAAGCAGATGAAAAAGGGCGGTGGTGATATCAAAGAGAGGGAAGGCAAGCCTGTTAAGACGGCCGCTGCTGAAGCACCTCAAGCAGCCAAAGAAGCTAAATCAGAGAAGGTGTCACCCGCAACGGATGATTCAGCTATGTCTGATAAGGCGGAAAAGCCGTCAGCCGATTAACGCGCGGGTAGCCCTTCGGGTGGAATTTCACTGTCGATGCTACTGAGGCGTTCGCCATCAAAGATCAGGGTGACGCGGTACTGGGTGGGTGGTTCGTTGCTCTTGCCTGATTTGAATGTATGGACGTAATCCCAGCGGTTTCTGCGAAATGGGTCGATAATCATTGGCCGTCCCATCAGGCGTTCGATCTCATTTCGTTGCATCCCCACTTTGAGCTGTGACATCATCTCCTGAGAGACAATATTTCCCTGCTGAATATCGATTTTATGAATGGTGCAGCCAGCGCTTAGTACTAGTATTAACAGGGAGAAAGCGATTTTAAAATTATTTTTCATAGAGGGTTGTCTTGCAATATTCATTACTAGTAAGGTGATTCTCTTGTCCGCACGGCCAAAGAGGGTTTGTGAAGGGTGATTTAGCAGAATTTCATGCTGCAGTATCAGTATAGCGACAAAGGATATCATAGTGGAAAATTTGGATTTGAAAAAAGCTGGGCTTAAGGTGACTTTGCCTCGGGTTAAAATTTTAGAAATTCTCGAAAAGAAAGATAATAAACGCCATATGACGGCGGAAGATGTCTATAAGGCACTGATTGAATCAGATGAAGATGTGGGGCTGGCGACGGTTTACCGTGTTTTGACGCAGTTTGAGACCGCGGGATTAGTGACTCGACTGCACTTTGAAGAGGGTCATTCGGTATTTGAGCTGGATGCGGGGGAACACCATGATCATATTGTATGTGTTGAATGTGGCAAGGTGGATGAGTTTGTTGATGAGCTGATTGAAACGCGTCAGGAAGAGATCGCCAAAAAAGCGGGATATGCGATTACTGACCATTCGCTCTATATTTATGGTGTTTGTGGTGAGTGCCAGTCAAAATAAGCGTTTAGTTTAGCCATGACTAAAGAATATGCAGGCAAGGGTGTATTGCACAAGGAGGATGTGAGAACACCGTTTTATCCAATAAGCCGTCGCATCCATTTAGTGGTAGTTATCGTTTAGAAAATGATATGACATGGATCCGGAGGCGGAACTCAATCGACCTGATGACAGTCGTGAGCTGGCGCAGTGCTTGCTGGATGGTGCTGATTAATGATCTATTAATTCTGAATATGCATCTTTCTACATGACAGGCAAAAGGAATTGAAATGGGTCACGACGAAATAACGTCAAACAAATCTACTAATCGTCTATTCAATGATGTGTTGCAGGTCACTCTAGAGCGTCGCAAGCTGTTAACGGGTGGTCTGGCATTGGCTGTAGGTTCATTTTTCTTCGGGGTGCTACGTGTGGCACCTGCAACAGCGGGAGAGATCAAAGAGGAAAATGTCGCAGCGGGAAAACGACGCAAAAATGGTCTGATCAATTTTAACCCGGTTAAATTGGTCGATGGCGGTGGGTCGTGGCCGGTGGTCTCATCCGATTATAAATTTGATGTGCTGATTCCATGGGGTGAACCGCTCCAACCCGGTGGGCCACTGTTTAGCCATCCACCGACCGCTCATGCGCAGGCTAACCAAATTGGTATTGGCCATGATGGAATGTGGTTTTTTCCAATTAAAGGCAGTAGTGAACACGGTATGCTGGCGATCAACCATGAGTTTGGTCGTAACCAGCATGTGCTGGGTAAGCCTAATCCAGCAAGCCTTGACGATGTTCGTGTATCGCAACATGCCCATGGTGTTTCTGTTGTTGAGATTAAAAAGATTAAAGATGATTGGCAGGTGGTGAGCAGTCGTGCGGCACGTCGTATTCATGTGAATACGACGGTTACTTTTAGTGGGCCAGTGGCGGGTCATTTTTTATTGCAGACACGTGCGGGCAATGAACCAATGGGAACGGTAAATAACTGTTCCTGTGGATACACCCCATGGGGAACCTATCTGACCTGTGAAGAGAATTTTAACGGTTATTTTGGTGCGAAAGGAGACTGGAGTCCTAATGAGTCACAGGCACGTTATGGTTTTAGTGGCAATGGCTTTGGTTACGGTTGGCACAGTTATGATCCACGTTTTGATCTTGCGAATGAAGATTTTCACAACGAAGAGAATCGTTTTGGTTGGGTGGTTGAGATTGATCCGATGGATGTGACACAGAAACCAGTGAAACGCACCGCGCTGGGACGTTTTAAACATGAGGGGATTGCGTTAACAGTAGGGCGTGATGGTCGTGTAGTTGGTTATATGGGTGACGACCAGCATTTTGATTATATCTATAAATTTGTCTCTGATGACAACCATGAATCAATGCGTGCGCAGGGCATCAGCCCGCTGGATTATGGTGTGCTTTATGCGGCGCGGTTTAATGATGATGGCAGCGGTGAATGGTTACCGCTGACGATTGATAACCC
>QIHH01000268.1 GCA_003230195.1 Gammaproteobacteria bacterium | reverse complement strand
AGAGTACTGCTGGAACTTTGTTATCACGACGCAGGCGGCGGCTCGCACCCTTCCCTTTGTCCTGACGGATTTCTGCATTTAGCTCAAAACTTGAAGCCATTTTATTTCTCCAAAATTAACAGGCATTTTATAACTGCCTGACCACCGCCCCCGCGACCTAGTTTGGTGTTATCACAAAAAAGCCAGCGACAGCATGCTGGCACTAACCACAAATTCAACTATTTGCTACCGTTATCTGGCAGCTTAGTCCATATACATTGAACTAACCGATTCTTCGGCACTGATACGACGCATCGTTTCAGCGAGCATATCCGCCACACTCAACTGACGGATGCGCGAGCATTCGCGTGCATTCTGCTGCAGCGGAATGGTATCCGTGACCACCAGTTCATCAAGCTCAGAGGTCGCAATGCGATCCACCGCGGCCCCCGACAAAATAGGGTGGGTACAGTACGCCACTACTTTTTCCGCGCCTTGTTCTTTTAAAACACGCGCAGCTTCACACAAAGTGCCGGCGGTATCCACCATATCGTCCACCAAAATACAGGTACGGTCGGTCACGTCACCGATGATATTCATCACCTTCGCCTCATTCGGGCCTGGGCGACGTTTATCAACAATCGCCAGATCAGCACCATCAAGGCGCTTCGCCAATGCGCGGGCACGTACCACACCACCCACATCCGGCGAGACAATCATCATATTCAGATATTTCTGACGCCAGATATCACTCATCAATACCGGCGATGCGTAAACATTATCCATCGGTACGGTAAAAAACCCCTGGATTTGATCGGCATGCAGGTCAACCGTTAACACACGATCTGCGCCAACAGAAGTAATCATGTCTGCCACCACTCGTGCACTAATCGGCACACGTGCCGCACGCGGGCGTCGATCTTGGCGTGAATAGCCAAAATACGGGATCACCGTCGTGATGCGGTAAGTCGATGAGCGACGCAACGCATCCACCATCACCAGCAGTTCCATCAGGTTGTCATTGGTCGGCGCACAGGTCGGCTGCACAATGAAGACATCCTTACCGCGCACATTTTCCATTATCTCAACGGCAATTTCACCATCACTGAAACGGTTAACATTGGCCTTACCTAATGGAAGCTGCAGGTAACGCGCGATCGACTGCGCCAACTGCGGGTGGGCATTACCACCAAAGACCATCATGCGGTTATCAGAGGCATCATAACTGCTTGATCTACCGAGCAAACCGAAACGTGATTTGGAATAACCCAAGGTGTTTACCTATTTGTTACTGACGCGTCACGCCTTACTTAAACCTACATTATAAAATGGCTGGGGCGCCAGGATTCGAACCTGGGTATGCTAGGATCAAAACCTAGTGCCTAGCCTCTTGGCGACGCCCCATTTCTGGCCTACTTCAGACCGTACAACACTTAACTTCTTTAAATACTACCATCCACTTATTTCATAAAGTGGGGAGCGATTCTTCCCTTTCGCGACAAATCCGCGCCACCCCTGCGGCCGCAATTCCAGCACTCGCTGAGCGGTAGCTCGATCATCAAACGGGGCAAATACACATGCACCAGTACCACTCATCCTTGCGGGGGCGTACTTTAACAGGAAATCCAGTGCGTTAGCTACTAGTGGAAAGCGTTTTTTTACCACCGCTTCGCATACATTGATCCCCTGCCCTTCAAGAAAGTGCGGTATTGTGATGGGATGACAATCCCGTGTCAAATCTGGTGCATTAAAAACAACCTCCGTTGCTACCGAACAAGCCGGCTCGATCACCAGATACCACGGCTCTGGCGGGGCCTGCTCACCTTCCAACAGCGTTAACTGCTCACCAACCCCCTCAGCCCAAGCAACATGGCCACGCACAAAGACTGGCACATCTGCGCCAAGCTGTAATCCCAGTGTCGCCAACTCATCAACCGAGCACCCTAACGCGCACAACTGATTTAGCGCTACCAGCGTGGTGGCCGCATTCGAACTACCGCCACCCAACCCGCCTCCCATCGGCAAGCGTTTCTCAACCTCAATTTCAACGCCCTGTGAACAATTCGCATACTGCAACAATAATTTAGCTGCGCGCACCACCAGATCCTGCTCCGACGGTACGCCGGGCAGATCACTGGTTCGCAACACCTCCCCATCAGCGCGCAACGTAAACGACAGCTCATCACCATAATCAAGAAACTGGAATACCGACTGCAGCTGATGATAACCATCTGCGCGGCGACCAGTAATATGTAAAAAAAGATTCAGCTTGGCCGGGGCCGGCCAACGTTTAATCGTATTCATGATATTTAGCGTACTTGATGATGGCCCGATAGTGCACGATTTTCACTCGCAACGGCCTGCCAGCGATCAATCACGAACCGCACCCGCAGATCATTACGGGTTAACACCATTTTTTTAGGCACCTCTAAAGCCCCCGCAGAACGGTAACGCTGATATTCAATACGCCAACCCGCCTGCTCTAACCACTGCAGTCGCCCCAACTCATCAAGCCCCATATTCAATTTTTCAGCAGATGCTAACGCTGGTGCAGGCAATCCCACCAGCCAATAACGCAGACCATCCATCGGCACAGACCAACCAAGCTCTTCATCAAGCAAATCAGAGACATTGGCCGCAGAAATCATCCTATCATTCGGCAAATAGAGCGAGGACATCAGCGTATCGCCTTTTAGCTGAGCCAAGCGCTGCCCCAACATCGAGGAAAAACGGATATCAAAGGTCTCAGCCTGCTGCCGCCAACTCATGTTGGCGCTCCACGAATCCTCGATACTCTTCACTGCAACCCGCCCCTTCAACTGCCATCCGACCAGCTCACTAAGCTGTACATGACGTGAATCCCACAGGCGCTCACGCGCCTCATCATCAAGTAATGATGCCGATGGTTGGATCGCACAGCCCGTCAAGAGCACTGCCAGCAACAACGCAAGCAAACTCACACTATTCAGCCGATCTAATTTCATCAAAAAAAGCGTGTACATAATGACAGTATAAAGCAGGTTTAAGCTAAATAGAGATCTTTGCACGAGAACTAGTTTTCGTGCAAAGATCTCACATAGGGTTTAGCGCCATCACATTTCAGTCGCGCCAACTTTCACACTAGACAAACAGCTCCCTATTTAATGAAGCGCTCCATAATATTAAGCAGTCGCTTATCGCCCGGTGCAGCTTCCAGTGCCTGCTGCCAGATCTCACGTGCGTCCTCTCGCTCACCGCTCACCCACAGCACCTCACCCAGATGTGCCGCCACCTCAGGGTCAAGCCTGATTTCAAGCGATTGTCGCAGCATTTTGATCGCTTCATTATATTTACCAAGACGATATAACACCCACCCCATACTGTCGAGAATCGCATGATCATTCGGGCGCAACTGTAGCGCCCGCTTCACATAGCCATGGGCCTCCTGATAACGATCAGTGCGATCAGCCAAGGTGTAACCCAACGCATTCAGGGCATCTGCATTACTTTCATCCAATTCAATAATGCTCTTTAAATCACGCTCCGCGAGATCAAGCTGATCAAGCCGTTCAGCGGCCATTGCTCGCGCATAGAGCAACTGAACATCGCCCGGCATCTCAGCCAGCGCATGATTAAACATCTCCATTGCCTCCTGATGACGCGCCGCGTTACGCAAAATTTCACCCTCAATCAAATACAGGCGCTGACGCTGCGCTGGCGTATTGACTTGCAGTGAATGCAGATAATTCAGGGCCGCCTCCAGATTACCCTGCCGCGCATCAATCATCGCTTGGCGCACTCGTGCCTCAATCAGATTACTACCGCCAACAACATGGCTATAATGTTCCAGCGCAGCCGCCTGGTTTTCACGCAATTCCTCTAACTGCCCAAGGTAAAAATGCGCGTCATCACTTCGTTGCCCCGTCTCTTTGGCCTGACTCAGGAAGTCAAAAGCGCTATCTTGCCGATCTAATTGTAACGCCAGTAAGCCCAACGCAAACAGAACATCAACATCTCCCGGCGACTGTTTCATGACAATCTGATATTGCGTAAATGCCTCATCATAGTCACGAGTGTCAACCAACTGGCGAGCGTAGGTCAAACGCAATACGCTCTCACTAGGAAAGGCATCAACTTGCTGTGCCAGATACCCGACTACCGCAACTTTATCTCCAGCACGTTGCAAGATATGCATCTGCAACAGAATCGCACTAACATTATCAGGTTCCAAGTGAAGACTACGCTTGATGCCCGCATCTGCCTTTTCAACCGCACCCGTCCTTAAAGCCAGATGAGCATACGCCTGCCACGCTGAATAACTCTCCTGATGGGCATCTACTAGGCGCTCCATCACACCCAGCACCGCTTGCAGATCCTGCTCCCGGCTCAGTAACGAAGCTACCAACATAAAACCCTGTCCAGTGCCGCCATCTTCCTCCATCAAGATGTATTCCAGATGCTCTAGTGCAGCTTCAGGGTTACCACTGCGAATATAAGCAGCTGAAATAGCCTGTCGCGCCGCCAAATTAATCGGATCGATATCGACCCACAACTTCGCGGACAGCAGTGCACTCTTATGATCTCGAACAAAAATAGCAATACGCGTCGCTTTTGCTGCCAAACGAGGATCGCGCGTTCTCTCTGCTAACCTGAAATATTGAGAAAACCCCACTGCATAGTGACCCCGCTGTAGCGCGGTCTCCGCCACTAAAAGCTTATAAAGCGTATCCGGGGTCAGCGGCACCGCCGGCAGCTCAACATTATATTCTGCACCCATTGAGCGGGTTTCGCTGGTAATGGCAGCGCTACCAGACACCTCAGCCGGTGAACCTACCTGACTCGGCGACCCAGCACACCCAACTAACACCCCGGACAAGACAAGTGGATACACCACCAGACAGAACGCTCTAATCGACAAAATCATTCCTTTTCGCCTCGTTTAATAGGTTTTTTGTCAATAATCATACAATTTATATACCATATGAATAATTAATGGGGACAACTGCGACATTTTTCCATAAAATCGGTCAACTTTAATAGCGTAACAGGATAGTATTATCTTCCACTCGTTTAATTTAGTGAGTTAATTATTTTTATTGTGGCAAAAATCAGGTAAACATGGCACTCCTTGCCGTCGGACTCAACCATAAAACAGCACCAGTTCAGATTCGCGAACGGGTGGCGTTTGCCCCTGAGCAGCTCCCAGATACCCTGCGTCATCTGGCAGCACAGGCCAATATCACTGAAGCAGCCATTCTCTCAACCTGCAACCGTACCGAAATGCTGTGCTGCGTCGATACCGTTGACAGTGAGATTATTATCGAGTGGCTGCGCCAACATCGTGAATTTTCCGCCAATGAACTCAACCCTTATATGTATACCCACCCAGAGCAATCCGCCGTACGCCACATGTTGCGCGTCGCCAGTGGTCTCGACTCACTAGTATTGGGGGAACCGCAGATTTTAGGCCAGCTCAAAGATGCCTATTCAACCGCCCAAGATGCAGGCACCATCGGCACCCAGCTGAGCAAACTCTTTGAATACACATTTTCAGTCGCCAAACAGGTGCGCACCGATACTGCGATTGGTGCCAGCCCGGTCTCCGTTGCATTCTCTGCCGTGAGCCTCTCAAAACAGATCTTTAGCGACCTTAGTGAACACACTGCGCTATTAATTGGCGCAGGCGAAACCATTGAGCTTGCCGCGCGCCACCTGAAAGAGAGCGGCATCAAGCGACTCATTATCGCCAATCGCACCCTCGCCAGGGCCGAAGCACTGGTTAAAGAAGTAGAAGGCTACGCGATTACGCTAGGCGATATTCCTGCGCACCTAGCCGAAGCTGACATTGTGATCTCCTCCACTGCCAGCCAGTTACCGATTCTTGGCAAAGGGGCAGTAGAGCGTGCAATCAAGATTCGTAAACACCAACCGATTTTGATGGTCGATATCGCCATACCACGCGACATTGAAGAAGAGGTGGGCGAGCTGGATGATGTCTACCTCTACACCGTTGACGATCTACAAGAGATCATAGACGAGGGGCTACGCTCACGTCAGGAAGCAGCACTGCAGGCGGAAGAGATCATCGACACCCAAGTAACCCACTTTATGGGGTGGCTACGCTCGCTCGATGCGGTTTCAACCATTCGCACCTACCGCAGCAAGATCGACGTGATACGTGAAGCCGAGCTAAATAAAGCCAAACGCATGCTCGCACAAGGTAACGACCCCGAAAAAGTGCTCGCACAACTGGCACGCGGCTTGACCAATAAAATCGTCCACACACCAAGCGCGCAGATGAAACAGGCCGGTTTCGATGGCCGTGCCGATCTGCTTGACGCCGCACGCGAGCTGCTCGACCTCGACACCCCTGACAACTAGGCCAATGGTAAACCGATGAAAGAATCTATCCTTTTTAAACTGGAATCGATCTCCGACCGCCAGCAGGAGCTTAATGCACTGCTGGCCGACCCAGACACCATCAACAATCAAAATAAGTTCCGCGAACTCTCGGTGGAGTATTCACAGATCACACCGATCGTGAACAGCTTCCACCAGTACCAGTCAATTATGGGTGACCTCGAAGCAGCTAAAGAGATGCTAGAAGAAGATGATGCCGAAATGCGCGCCATGGCCGAAGACGAAATCAGAGATGCACAGACTCAACAGGCTGAAATCGAGAAAGAGATTCAAACACTATTATTGCCAGTCGACCCGCATGATAGCGCCAACGTCTTTCTCGAAATCCGAGCAGGTACTGGTGGTGATGAAGCGGCCATCTTTGCCGGTGATCTATTCCGCATGTATTCCT
>QIHH01000220.1 GCA_003230195.1 Gammaproteobacteria bacterium | reverse complement strand
GCTTTTCTATGTATGGGTTCTCAATTTGCATTCGCGGGTACCATTGATATAAACAGTGCAAATGCAGAAGTGCTTGCGGCTGAACTTCATGGCGTTGGCGCAAAAAAAGCAGCAGAAATCATCAAATACAGAGAAGCGAATGGTGGCTTCAAATCAATAGAAGAACTGATAAATGTAAAGGGAATTGGTGGTACAATTCTGGAGCAGAATCGGGGACGTATTATGGCCGGTGTTGATGAAGAGGAGTAGCATCTCTCTACTGTAACAAGTAATGAAAGCTCAGCAATCAGCTTCCGATGTGACAATTGGAAGCTTTTTTATATCTCAAGCAGAGGTTGTGTTGCTAAGAAAAACGGCAGGAATGGGTGATGGGCAAGGATAGTAGTGCAGAGGAATTGCATCTCAGGCGTGAGTTTTTATCTGATGCAGACGATGAAATAAGTCTTGTTGAATTGTGGATGGTGCTGGTTAGGCGCAGGAAAATAATATCCATTATTTTTAGCCTGTGTCTGATCTCTGGCATCATTACAGCATTTTCAGTCCCAACAAAATTTCTCTTTTCAACAACAATTGAACTAGCATTAGTGAATGCAACATTAGTTGAACCAGCCGCATCTGTTCTGGCTAAATTAAGGGAGAGCCAGATCCCTCTGGTGCTTGGCGCTGAGGAAGGTAGCGAGCTATTTGGCGTCGATGTTAAACAACCGCCACGAAGTAAAGCCCTGATTTTGACTAGTTTAGGGCTTGCTACCGACGCAGAGGCAATAAAGGGGCTTCACCAGTCAATATTTGATCTTCTAAGTAAAGATCAGCGTGCTCTAGCAGAGGCGTTGAATACTCCTAGCAGGAAAAGATATTCATTATTAGCGTCCCAAATAAGAACAGATGCAGCGCGTATCAGCAAGCTTAAGCAGAGTGAAAAATTATTAGAGAATATGTTGATGACTCTTGGGGATAATGTCATCTCACCTAAAGAGAACGGCATTGACGTACTACAGGCACAGGCGCTGAACTCTCATGCGTTGGTAAGCGCTGAGCGTGCGATTTTTGAATATCAATCAAGACTGTTTGACCTTAGGTCAACGATTGATATGTCTCGACATGCTACTGCAGAGGCGATTGCTGTCAGGTCACTGAAGCCTTCAGGTATCGGTAAGATGGTAACCATTCTCCTATCCGCTATGATAGGGGTTTTTGTAGGGGTTCTGGCTGCTTTTTTTTGGGAGTTTATTGTGAAGGCTCGTTGCATTAATGAGGGCAGGTGAATGATCTATGTTTCGTTAGAAAGCTGTAAAGGCCGTTTGCAATGAATATACAACCTGTAATTTTATCTGGTGGAGCGGGTACCCGATTGTGGCCGCTTTCTCGTGAGCTTTTCCCAAAGCAGTTGCACGCACCTTTTGGTGGTAAGTTGACGTTGTTGCAGCATACGATAATGCGCTTGAAAGGAATTGAAGCGCTGCATGATGAGGTGAAGGTTTTACCGCCTATATTAGTTTGTAATGAAGAGCATCGTTTTTTAGTTGCAGAACAGATGCGTCAGATTCAAACAGACACAAATGGATTGATTCTTGAACCTGTTGGCAGAAACACAGCGCCGGCCTTAACACTTGCTGCGCTACATGCAGCGTCGATCTCTGCTGATAGTGTGATGTTAGTGATGCCAGCTGATCACGTGATTCGTGATGTCGATGCTTTTCAGCGTATTGTTTATAACGGAGCGTTAAAGGCAGTCGCTGGTAATACGGTGACATTTGGCGTGACACCCACTTTTCCTGCAACAGGTTATGGTTATATTAAACGAAGTAATGCCTCTGGAGAGGATGAGTGCACGGTCTCCAGTTTTATTGAAAAACCGGATGAGGAAAAGGCACAGCAACTATTTGAAGATGACAGCTATTCATGGAATAGCGGTATCTTTATGATGAAACCGTCAATTTGGCTGGGGCAGCTCAGCCATTTTCGAAAAGATATGCATGATATCTGTAAAGAAGCGAGTGAGAAAGGTGTGGCAGATGGGGATTTTCAGCGAGTGGATGGGCCTACGTTTGAAAGATGTCCCAGTGACTCAATTGATTATGCGGTGATGGAGCACTTAGCATCTGATCAATCGTTAATTGATGTCGATTCACGTCTGTTGGTTATTCCATTAGATGCTGGTTGGTCTGATGTTGGTGGGTGGGCGAACCTTCAGGAAGAGGCCCCACATGATGAGCATGGTAATGCCATTCTAGGTGATGTGATCACGCATAATGTTAGAGACTCCTTACTGTTATCTAGTCATCGTTTAATTGCTGGCGTTGGTTTAGAAAACCTTATTGTTGTGGAGACGGCAGATGCGGTGCTGGTTGCCAATAAAGATGATGCGCAACATGTGAAGGAAATTGTCGCGCGCTTGAAATTAGAGGGCAGGAGTGAACACCAGATACATAAGCGTGTTCATCGCCCTTGGGGGGATTATGAGGGCATTGATCTTGGTGAGCGCTATCAGGTGAAACGCATTACAGTTAGGCCAGGTGCTTCATTATCACTACAAATGCATCACCATCGTGCTGAACACTGGATTGTGGTGAGTGGTACCGCGCGGGTTACTCGGGGTGACGATGAATTTTTATTGAGTGAAAATGAGTCGACCTACATTCCAGTTGGGATTAAACACCGTCTAGTTAACCCTGGGCATGTTGCGCTGGAAATTATTGAGGTGCAGTCGGGAAGTTATCTGGGAGAGGATGATATTGTGCGCTTTGATGATGAATATGGGCGCTAGTCGTTAAATTGCGAAAAGAGCATTAATTTGTGGTGTTTCTGGGCAGGATGGGGACTATCTTGCCCAGCTATTATTGGGGAAAGGTTACGAGGTGTTCGGCACCTAGCGTGATGCGCAGATGTCATCTTTCCATAATTTATAGTAACGTCAGTATGCGCCTCACACCTAAACAGGTTCAATGTCTAAAAGGTGCTGTTGCCCGCCATTTTGGGCAAAGCGCTCAGATTTGGGTGTTTGGGTCACGTATTGACGATCAGCGTCGGGGAGGCGATTATGACTTCTATATCGAGACCTCTATCAATGACCCGGACGAGATCGTGGCAGATAAATTGAATGTGTTAGCCGATCTGCATGCTACCCCCGAGTTTGAAGGAGAGAAGATTGATATCGTCATTCGTTCAGCGGTGCTGGGGCCAGAATTGCCAATTTACAAGGTTGCTAGGGAGAACGGGGTGCATCTGTGAAAAATCGTGAGGTTCTACAGGCGACTCTCCGGGAGTGCCAGCTGCACGCCGGGGTGCTGCGAGAGGCTAGAGATGAACTGGGTGATGCACACTTTGATGCGGAAACCGTAGTTCACATTAGCACTGAACAACGGAGACTGCTGGATCAGCTTGCCTATCGCTTTTCCAAATTACAGGACAACATGGGAATGAGGCTCTTTTCCGCGCTGCTCGACTGGACTGAGGAGCCTTTGCCGGAAAGCGCAACTTTCGCAGAAAAGTTGCAGCGCCTGGAACGTTTAGGTGCGCTTGAGAGTGTTGAGCGCTGGCGTGAGCTGCGTGAAACTCGTAACCAGCTTGCGCATGAATACGAAGATGCCCCTGCACTCAAGGTCACCGCGTTGAACCGTTTTATCGCCGATGTCGAAACACTCCTGGTGATGTGGCAAAAAGTGGTGGCCTTTGAGAAAAATAATGGTTGAAAAGTTGAAATGAAAAAGGCACTGATTTGTGGTGTCTCAGGCCAGGATGGGGCCTATCTTGCCCAGTTATTACTGGGTAAAGGTTACGAGGTGTTTGGGACCTCTCGTGATGCGCAGATGTCCTCATTCCGGAACCTTGAAACACTAGGGATTAAGGGGCAGGTTCAATGTGAATCAATGAGTCTTAATGATTTTAGAAGTGTTATTCAGGTATTGATTAATGTGGAACCCGATGAAATTTATAATTTGGCAGGGCAAAGCTCTGTTGGCTTATCATTTCAGCAGCCAGTGGAAACGCTTGAAAGTATCAGTGTGGGCACTTTGAATTTACTGGAAGCTATTCGCCTCACCGGTAAGTCTATAAAGCTTTATAACGCAGGCTCTAGTGAATGTTTTGGTGATGTTGGGGCGCGCGCTGCTGACGAAAACACCCCGTTTCACCCGAGAAGTCCATATGCGGTAGCTAAAGCCGCAGCCTATTGGGAGGTGGCTAATTATCGAGAAGCGTATGATTTGTTTGCCTGTTCCGGGATACTGTTTAATCATGAATCACCGCTGAGACCCGAACGCTTTGTGACTAAGAAGATAGTTTCATCTGTACGCAAGATTGCCGAATCTGGTGGTGTCATTAAGCTAGGGAATATGGATATTAAGCGTGATTGGGGCTGGGCTCCTGAGTATGTTGAAGCAATGTGGTTAATGCTTCAGCAAGATGAACCAGATGACTTTGTGATAGCAACAGGTGAAACCAACTCGTTGCAGGATTTTGTAGCAACGGCTTTTTCATGTGTTGGGCTTGATTGGCAAAACCATGTTGAGAGTGATCCATCACTATTCAGACCAACAGATTTGGCTGAGAGTAAGGGGAATCCACAGAAAGCATTAGAAGTATTGGATTGGGAAGCTCAGTATAAGATGAGGGATGTAGTGAAAAAAATGATGGACATTTGTTCGTGAATCATTGGATTAGCATTGGTATAGTGCTTGCAGCTGAGAACTTAAGGTTTAAACGGCTATCCTGAAAATGAGACTGAAGCAATATCAGATTGAAATTATTCGCCGAGCGGTGGCAGAGCTGGCTGGAGACGCTGCGCAGGTCAGCCTGTTTGGTTCCCGCACGGATGATAATGCCCGTGGTGGTGATATTGATCTACTGGTGGAACTCCCACATCCAGTGGATGAACCTGCCTGGCTCAGCGCGAGGGTATCGGGGCGGATTAGTCTCAGGCTAGGGGGACGAAAAGTTGATGTTGTACTGAGCGCCCCCAATTTGGCGTGCTTGCCAATCCATGATGAGGCAAAGAAGCAAGGTATCGTGCTATGAATATAGAGTCTGAAAAATTGTTGCGACTACAATTCCTAGCACGGGTGGTGAGGAAAGAGATACGCTACCTGCGCTTGACTGATCAGCGCCTTTTTCCTAGCCCGTTCACGCACGAGAAGGCAAAGCGATTGGAAATAGATATTGCACTGTCCGAGTGTGTGGATGCATTTGTGAGCCGCTTTGGCCGATTGCAGGATACCGTAGGAGATAAGCTGCTGCCTCAGTATCTCAATGCAGTGGGAGAGACAACCGGCCCTGTCATTGATAATCTTAATCGAGCAGAAAAACTCGGCCTGATCACATCCGCAGAGCTATGGATGACGTTGCGAAATCTCCGCAACGAAATGATTCATGAATATATAGAAGATCTCCTCGACAGATTGGCAAATGCACTGAACAAAGGGCATGAACATGTGGCTTCGCTTTCAGATGATGCAGAGCGGATTTTAGCCGATCTGGAATCCCGTGGCTGGATTGCAATTGAATAATATCCAGAACCTGCCCTGCGTATTTTTATGGTGCAGGTGACCGAAGTAAATATCCGCAGTGTCGGAGCTCAATACTATAAGCACAGATGATACTGTAATTGAATAATTGGTCTGGTGGCATAGGAATAACTAATCACCGATAATGATGGTCCATTCTGATATGGGTTGATGAGATAGGGTGCAGTGGGTAGTGCTATTAATGATTGGTTTTTTGAAAAAGAAGATGTTTTTAGATGTGTTATA
>QIHH01000025.1 GCA_003230195.1 Gammaproteobacteria bacterium | reverse complement strand
AACTGGTAGCAAAGTTTGCGCTAACTGTATGCAGAGATCCGGACCGATGCCCGCAGGCTCTCCCGCAGTTATCGCAATCGGTGCCGCTAACCTCGTACTAGTCGTCAAGGCGATACTCAACATAAGCCTCTTCGCGCAACTTACGCAACCAACTCAGGTGCTCTTCTTCAGATTTACGCTGAAAGATCAGGTCACGCACCCTAGCGTTATTGTGTTCTTCGGTATTATCAAACTCACGATGCGCCAGTACCTGTGCCATATGCCAGCCAAACTGGCTCTCAAATGGTGTGCTGATCTCGCCATCTTTCAAATCAAAGATCACTGCCTCAAATGGTTTCACCATCACACCCGGACTCACCCAGCCAAGGTCACCGCCATTCACCGCACTACCTGCATCATCAGAAAAATTCTTTGCTAATTCGGCAAAGTCTTCACCCGCGTCAATACGTGTTCGCAAATTGTTAAGTTGCTGTTCAGGGTCAACCGCATCTGCTGACTCGGCTTGCGGCTTAATCAAAATATGACGCGCCTGCACCTGATTAACCATGTGGCGTTCAGAATCCCGAAAGTCGAGCAGTGTAATAATATGAAAGCCACTTGCACTGCGAATCGGCTCACTCACCTCATTCACTGTCATATTCACTGCCACATCGGCAAATATCGTCGGTAATTCACCCGTTTTACGCCAGCCAAGATCACCACCCAGCAGTGCCTGACGCCCGTCCGAACGACCAATCGCCATCTGACGAAAATCTGCACCGCTGTTTAATTCATCGAGAATCGCCAACGCCTTATTGCGCGATGTTTTAATCTGCGCAGGCGTTGCCGCATCCGGCAGTGCGACCAGAATATGGCCAAGGTGGTAATCGCTATTGATATTGCCCTGCACTTTTTGCGTGGCAATAAAGTCATCAATCTCCTGCGCAGTGACCGTGATACGGCTATCGACCTGGCGTTGACGCAGACGACGCATGATCACCTCTTTGCGAATATCTTCACGAAACGAGGCAAACTTAAAACCATCACGCTGCAATACTTCGCGAAACTCAGCCAGCGATAAATCATTTTGTGAGGCAATGTTACTGATGGTGTTATTAAGGGTCTCTTCATCGACCACGATGCCGTTCATGCTGGCATGTTGCAGCTGAATTTGCGTGGCAATCAAGCGCTCCAGTACCTGCTTATTCAGTACTGACGCAGCAGGGGCACGAATGCCCTGCTGCTTCAACTGTTGGCCCACGGCAAAGAGCTCATTTTTTAGCTCATTTTGCGTCAGCACCTGGTCATTCACCACCGCCACAATCCGGTTCAGCGGCACCAGCTCAGCGCGCGCTTCGGCTAATGCCAATGCGGGCGCTGCAATCTGTAGCGCCCCTGTCAGCGTCATCATAAATACGCTACGTTGGAAAAGTTGCCTCATGTGTAATCCACTTGATCTATTTTGATTGGTTTGACTAAAAAATGACTTAATTTGAATAGCCTAGGATACCATTTTCCAGCAGATCATCGATGCTTTTACCCAGTTTGCCCATCCCTTTCAGTTCCAACTGAACGAATATACTTCTATCGTAAGGGTCAACATCCTCACCACCGGGAAGTGCGGCCTGATCCACTAACACTTTATTCAGGAATCTGTGTGTCACAATATGCAGCTTCCAGCAGCAGCTCTGATACTCAAGCCCAATAAACGATTCAATGGTTGTTTCATCCAGCAGCGAGCGAGTTTTACGCCCAATGATATGCCAGCGACGCGTATACGGGATTGGCCACAACATGGAGGCATCAACCTGCGATTGCGTGACATTACGATAGCGATAACCCAAATTAAGCATGCGCCGCTTTGCTGGTTGGTAATTAAACTGAATCGAGCCTTTAGCAACCTTATGAAGATCCACATCCCACTGATAGTCGGCATTAATACGCAGATCATTGCGTAAATAGGCGGTGCTTTGCGCCATAATATCGGATTTTTCAAGTTCATCGAACTGATCAGCCGCCAGCGTTATGCGGCGATCTCTAAGATAATAGATCTGCCCGATACTGGCATTAAGGCGCTCAATACCCGTCTGCTGGTCAATCAAACGCGTCGTCACGGCAAGCGTTACGCGACTGGTATCACCGACGCGGTCAACCCCACTAAAACGATTGGCGCTAAATAAACGGGAAAAACTAAAACTGGGCGCGCCGCTATCAAAAACAGGAATATCTCCCTGTTCACGATAAGGGATATAAACATACATTAGGCGAGGCTCCAGAGTATGCAAATAGTCCCTGGAGGCGATGTTCGTATCCCTTTCAAAAAACAGACCGCTATCTAACGTCAGCAGCGGCAAGGTTCGCGTCAACTCATTAGCGGTGACTAAATCACCTGGCAGACGCGTTAAATCATAACGCGAATGTTGTAGCGTCAATGCCGGGGTAAAATAGGCCGCATCAGTACTCAGCGGAAAACTAATGGTCGGTTTGAGATCCAAACGTCGCCCCGTCAGCCTGTCAGTACGTTCAAAGACAACATATTCGCCGCTCAGGCCATAGTTCAGGGCATTTTTCTCAATCGGGCGAAGCGAGTTAAATGTCAGTTGCGGGAGTCTTTTATAGGGTCTGGAGCGTTCAGGGATCATCTCATCCACCGTCTGATAGCTCTGCACACGTAGTTTGCTGCTCCACTCATCACCCAGATAGCGAATATCCGCGCTACGCTCCAAATGTATGATGCTACTGACACTCAGAGCACTACCGAGCTCAGAGAGATAATCAGGGTCCGAAACATAGCTCAGGTCAACATTGGTGTGTACTCGCGGTAGAGGATTGCCACTATGCGTGAATGTGCCCTTCCCTCTTTTGCTCTCGTCACCTGCTATTTTTTCTTCATATAACCTGTCCCGCGCCAGATATTCCAGATTAAGGATGCCACTGTTCCTAGGGTTAAGATAACGAAATTCGCTATTCAGCACTAAACCTCGCTTCTCAATATTTCGAGGTGTCACCGTCGCATCACGATGAGGACTCAGGTTCAGATAAAAAGGCACACTGAAATCCACCCCATTCAGCTCTGATCTCCGATAGGATGGCGGTAACACCCCGGATTTCCGTCGATCATCAATCGGAAATGAAATATAGGGTAGATAGAAAAATGGCACATGCATAAACGACAATATTGCGTGCTTTGCACTGCCCATGCCAGTCGAGTGATCCAGTCGGATTTTCGTCGAGGACATCAACCAGTCTCGGCGAGTCGGGTCACAGGTAGTGTAAGTGGTCTTTTTTAACACCGTGACATCTGCAGACTCAAAAACAATCTGCTCGGCATCCCCCCGTGCATGATTCGCGCGCAGCTGAAATTGTGCGTTATCGATGACACCGGTGGCATTACCCAGCCACATACGTGATGAATCCCCCTGAAAGAGCGCATCAGCAGTAGTGACACTCACATTGTCATAGGCATCAATGCGCTCGAGTTCCTTGTCATACACGGCACGCCCGGCATATAAATGCTGCTTAGCTTGGACAAACGCCACCTCACCACTCATTTCATACAGGTTCCTGCCCGTTGCCAGAGCGTAATCTGCGCTAATCAGCGTCTTTTCACCAAGCGTTGCATCGCCTTGAAAGTCAGGTAAATGGTGGCGACATAGCTGCCACTCATTAGCCGTTACTGGCCCACTCTCAAATAAAAACAACAAGAGCATTAGCAGCAGTGAACTCAAGGCTTTAGAGATGCATGCCGGCCCAGGCAATTCGATGCTAACCTTTTGTCGACACAACTGTTTCTCAGGCTGGATTGAGTGGTAAGGTATATACAAAGCAATTTTAGATTTAGTTAAATAACAGGTATGGTAACTATATGAGTGAGGCAGATATACAAATCAAAAAATTATCATTAAAGTATATCCTGATTCTCATTCTATGTGTGATTTGCCTGACCGTGATTCTGCTGGTTACATCACCGCAAAAGAAGCCGGAACTACGCGAAATTGCCGCCACGCAGGTGATATTGCAGCCCATTGCTCAGCAGTTAGTTCAACCCATAAAAGAGGTCAGCGGTCACCTGCAACCAGTACGTAGCAGTGCGCTTAGCTTTGAACTCTCAGGACAGGTATTGGCACGCCACGTTGAGCCTGGCAACAGGGTTAACGAAGGGGAAGTATTAATCACCCTGCAACGTGGCGACCAGCAAGATGCGCTGACCGAAGCAAAAGCACAGCTATCACAGGAACATAAGGCGATAGAACGCGACCAGCGCATACTCAAATTAATTAGTGAAAACCGTGCATTACAGGCGCGTGAAGTCACTCGGCTGGAACAACTCGGGCAGAAATCACTCGCCTCGCGTTCAATGCGAGACAGTGCCAATCAATTGCTGCTTCAACAGCAACGCGAAGAGGAGCAGCTCAGGTATAGTGTCGATACCAGCAAGGCACGCCTCGAACTTAAACGTGCGGCGGTACGGCGCGCTAAACGCAACATGGCACGCACCACCATCAACGCCCCCTATGGTGGCACCATCAATGCAGTACATGTTGAAACAGGCGATTATGTGACCCCCAACCAAGTGGTGCTTGAACTACTTCAACTAAAACAACTTGACCTCAACCTTGACGTCAACGGCACCACCGCTGCGATGTTAAGCCTGCAACAACCCGTATCCGTGACGATTAACGGCGAAGCGCGCCGCGGCAAGATCATTGCATTGCAGGCCAGTCCCGATGCCGAAACCTTTACCCATGCGATGCGCATCCGCCTTGATGGAGAAGGCTTGCAAGCAGGCACGCACGCCACCGCAACACTTGAACTCAAAGCACTGCCCAATGCATTAGTGGTGCCAGTCTCCGCCATTCTGCATCACAACGATAAAAGCTTTATCTTTATCGCTGAAGCGAAGACCCTACGCCGTGCCGCGGTCACACTCAGCGCCCGCCAGGGACAATCGCAAGTAGTAAACGGTGCCATTCAGGCGGGTGAAATGGTCGTAGCGCGTGATGTCGCCTTTCTCACCGACGGACAGTCGGTCGAGCACCAATAACGCCGCCCATCATCAGCCTTAAACTCACATGCGCCTAATCCGTTTCAGTATTGATAACCCGCTGATCACCAACCTGATGCTGGCGCTGGTATTGATCATGGGCATCCTGTCGTGGTATCAACTGCCACAGGAGATGTTTCCGGTGGTGGAGATGGACAAGGTGAAAATCACCACCGTCTATAAAGGTACCTCACCGGAGGAGATGGAACGTCTCGTTAGCCTGCCAATTGAAGAAGAATTTGACGACATGATGGAGATCGACACCATCACCTCGACCAGCAGCGAAGGACTCTCCAATATCGTCATCGACCTGAAGCCCGGCACCGATGTCAGCGAATTTGTTAACGATGCACGCTCAATCCTGGAGCGTATCTCCGATATACCCGATGATGCGGAGCGCCCTGAGTTAAGCCGCATGAAATCACGTATTCCGGTGATCAGCGTGGCACTTTATGGTGATGTCTCGCGCAGCCACCTGTTTGAGCTGGCGCAGGATGTAAAACGTCGCCTGCTAAGCGTACCGGGTGTCG
>QIHH01000175.1 GCA_003230195.1 Gammaproteobacteria bacterium | reverse complement strand
CTCACTCGTCTTGTAATTCTTGTCTAGCACAAGCTCGGCAACTTCCTGTTTAAATTCAGGGGTAAATATACGTTTAGTCATGGTATTTCCAGGTTAGTGATGAGGATAATACCACCTCTAACTTGGTGACCAGATTAGTTTGCCACTACAGCAGCGGAACTTTTTTGTTTATCCGAATTATTCATATCTGTCATTTTCACTTGCTTATTTGTCACGCAGTGGAGGTATCACTTGATTCTGATACTCCCATTGCCTTGAGGGGGGGGGCTTTTGATACTTCCTGTTCAACACATGCACTACATTCAATACATTCATCACCAAAAACAGGAGATTTTGCACGCTGAATCAAACCGAGTTGATCCGCACAGGAAAGCAGTATCAGCCGCTTAAATAGTCCCTTCCAATCATCGTTACCATTGGCTACGTTATTGCCACACCAATGAAGGCGCTCTTCGCCTGTTACTGCATCAATCAGTATTAACGAAGGCATTCCGTGCTCCAGCCGAGCATTGATCATATATGTCATCAGCAGATCTCCTTTGATTTCAAAGCATTTATCCACCTAGCTGGATTAGGCTCTGGTGGTCGGCAAAACTATGCCGTGTGCGACTCAATTTCCTGATAATGATAATGATTATCATTTGCAATAGCAAGTGATCATTTGCACAAAGTTACTACCTTACTTTAAATGGGCAAAAGCATTTTCACCCGGTAGCGATTTGTACCAGTACCAACCCAGTCCATCATTACAGACCTACGGTTTTGGTATGTTGAACGGTTGTTGGTGTAAAAATGACCCTGCGCTGGTAATAGCACCAGTCTGTGAGCAAAGCTGGTGTGATTATTCACAGGTCTGTGTGATACTTTAAAGGCTTCTGATTTATTCTGGGATTTGGCATGCAGAAACAGGATATTTTAGTTCATAAAAGATAGGAGTTCATGAAGCGAGTCGAGCGCCAATTCGGCACAAATAACCCATCTGTTGATTTTCAGCGTGACCGTGCACAATCCCCTAGGGTGAATAATGCAGTGATTAATGACCAGTCCGCTGTCAGTCAAGACCATTTGAAAGATGTGAAGGCAGCAAGCTAAAGCATCGCAAAACAGGTGGATATAATTGGTAAGAGAATATAAGCTGATGGCAATTCTCCGGGATTTCATGCAGCAAGATGGGCCAGATATCAGTACGCTGAAAGGCATTGCCAACAAGATCTCCAATACTGCCAAGCGGAATGAAGGGGAAGGCGTTAAGGTAATGTATCAGCGTGTATATCAATCAGCCCTTAGTGCCGCTAAGGTAAAAAACTTGGCACTGTTATCAGCCGCTGAACAAAGTGTGACGGATAAATGGGCAAATGATGAATTCTCTTCCTCAATTATAGCGCTAGCCGAAAAAAAAGCCAGCGAGTCCACCGTCGAAGAAGTTGCAGTTCGCGCCGACAAAGATCCTTTTGTGCAGGAAGTTGTGGGTGAGTTGTTACAGGTCTCGAAAGAAAAACTGTGTGTAGACTTGACTAAACACCTTGAACAAAAGGTCGGTGTCTTTGGAGTGGATTTCAGGCGCTCTGGTAAAGTGAAAAGCTTTAATAAAAAGTGGTGATGGAACTCGCGGTGCCTAACTACGAGATGGGGTGGGTTCGTTTGACCTTGACCCGCAGGACGGCGAGCTGCGTTATCGCACGGGTATCGCCTCGGCTCCGGTATAGACCCCATGCCAGTGCTCGAGGCGCTCATCAGTGGCTACCTGCAGCTGTTCGCCGAGCAGCACGGCTGGTTAGCTGATTTCACCTCCTAATGGTTTAAGCAGTGTTGTCCATAACGTGTACTCACTTGTTGTTGTCTGGGCCATTTATCATGAAAATTAGATCTTGATACCTTCAATGTGAAAAAATAGATCCATTTCTGTTGATGCCGGGCCAAGGTCATAAGTTAGACCATAATCTGCAAGTGAAATTCTGGTTTCTCCCTCAAAACCGATACGGTATCCACCCCATGGATCATTTCCTTGACCAATATATTTTACGTCAATCGAAATAGGTTTAGTAATCCCATGTAATGTGAAATTCCCCTTTAATACTGCAGTACCATCACTTTTTTCTGAAAATGACGTGCTTGTGAACTTAGCTTCTGGGTATTTATCAACATCGAGAAAATCCTCTTCACGCAAATGTTTATCTCTTTTCGCGTGATTGGTATCGATACTATTGGTTTTAATAATGATTTCTATTTTTGAATCTTCGGGTTTATTTTTATCGTAATTAAAGCTACCGTCGAAATTATTAAAACGACCTACTAGCCAACTATATCCTAGGTGAGAAATTTTAAACTGGATTGCAGCATGCATCCCTTTTATATCGACAATATAATTATCTGCTATAGCACTCACGCTGGCAAAACTTAAGCTTGCAAATAAGAACATAGAATTAATCATTTTCATTTTAAATTATCCTCTGATTTTATCGGTTTTAACATACGAATAAGCGTAATGTCTTTGTAAAAATAATGATGATTGAGAGCGGCAATAGTGTGTAGTATAAAAAGGGCAACCAATATATATGTTGTTATTTCATGAGCCTGCCCCACAAAGCCTGCCTGAACCTCATTAAGCTTCATTATGGCTGGAACATCAAGCCAACCAAAAAAATCAATCCCTCCCCCTTTTGCTGTGGCGATAAAATATCCACTAATACAAATTATTATCAATAATAGATAAAACATCATATGCGCAGTTTTTGCAGCTATTATTTCAAAAGATTTGTATGTTGAAAGTGGCTTGGGCTTTACACTGTTTAACTTCCAAACCATGCGAAAAAGTAATAGAAAAAAAACACTTATACCTAGACCGTCATGCCACCATAATGCTGAGTTATACCATTCATCGTAGTAACTTAGATCAACCATATACTCGCCCAATAAATATAGCCCGACAATTAGGATTGCCATGATCCAGTGCAGCAGAATTGTAATTAACCCATAACTCTTTTTGGTATCAGTGATAATCATAACGTTTAAGGTACTCGTTGGCGCGAATTATAAGGTTCTATTATTTCTTATAGCTATTACAGTATGGGTTATAGATGAGCCTAGTTCAGCAATGATGGCCTTCTTCAATAACTCTTTACCATCTTGAATGGCCATCTTAATCATAAGTATACTAAGGTCTTATATTCAATACAGGCAACATAATTGGAAATGAGTGTTCTATAAATAAGAACAATGGATTTCATCCCTGACACCTATTATTAAACTCATAGAAAATTATAAAATGATATTGCATTTTATAAACCTCTCTCAATACTGTAGCAGCCAATCATAGATTTGTTAACGTTTCTGCCAAATAAACAGACATCCACTGTACGTTGTATTTGATCTGTTCAGTCGCTTTGTCGTTGTGTGGATGATGTCAAAGAAAGAGAACAGTGCGCTATCCCGCCAGCTTATGAATGAAGCGGTTGCCCGCTATCACATAATCACATAAGCGGGCTATCAGGCTTTACGCCCGAGCAAGTGTTCACGGGTCGCTACAAAGCGATTGCTGAACAAAAGCAGCGTGCTTTGGTGCAGGCTATAGGAAAAACCCAGAACGATTTGTTAAAGGTCACCCTGCGGTCAAATTACCGCCAAAATTCGTTACATCAAGGCGTAAATAGCAGGTAATACCCAAGGGGCACATCGTAGCGGGACTATTGCCAAGATTTATAACGCTGATGGTGCGGATTTGGAATTTAAGCTGCGCGTTCATGAATTAATAGAGGTGCCCTACAGACTAACCTCAGTTTAGTGAGTTGTGTCGGGCTTACTGTTTAGGGCGAGCATCGCTGGGCCTAATGCCGTTCCTGTTTTTTTGCTCATTTCAACCGGAATGCCAAGCTTATTTTGTCGTATCACTTGCCAGGCCGGGTTTCCTGCTCCTCGCCCCATGGTCAACACTTTAGTGGGGTAGGGTGCGCCGAGTTCAGCCAATAGCCGGTAACCCTGCTGTTCTACCGCGGCGATCCCTTCGAGCAGACCCTGAAAGTATCGATGGTCATCTGCTGGTCGAGGGGTAACTTTAGGAGTTAGTTCGGGGTCATTGACTGGAAAGCGCTCGCCGATTGAAGGCAGTGGATAGTAGTCTAGCCCCGTGGGCTTGTTGGGGTCTAGCTGAGGTGTCATGGTTGCCATCTGTTTTGCATTGAAAAAGTGTAATAGCGTAGTGCCACCGCAATTAGATGCACCGCCCACCAACCAGCGGTCACCGAGACGGTGGCTATAAACACCGAATTCCGCTGCAAAGACAGGTTTGTCTGATAGCACCTTCAGTGCTAGGGTGGAGCCAAGCGAGGTGACCGCATCGCCAACCTTAGATGCCCCACTGGCAAGAAATGCCGCGATGCTATCAGTGGTGCCGCTGATGATCCTTGTTTGCGATGAAAGGCCTAGCTGGTTAGCTATCTCATTTTGGATGGTACCGATGGTGGTGCCAGGCACGGTCACTTTCGGTAGTAGTGAGCGATCAACGCCTAGTTGTTCAAACCACTCTGGCCAGCATCGGTTGATCACATCATAGCCAAGCTTGAGGCAGTTGTTCTCATCGCTGATGCCAAATTGGCCGCTCAAGTGCCCCATAATCCAGTCGGCTTGGTGTAAAGCGTGTCTGGCGTGTTCCGCTACTCCCTGCTTTTGAAGCCACAGTAGTTTGGCGAGTGCTGAGCTGGCACCGTGCGCACCGCTTTCTGCTGGTGCGATGGCGGTAATCTGCTCTGCTTCTTTGTGGCTACGAGCATCGTTGTACATGAGGCCGTCGTGGAGAGGGATGCCGTTCTCATCCGTGATGAGCAGCGTGCTGGAGGTGCCATCCACTGCAATGGCTGAGATTTTATTCATGGTTATCACGCTACCGAGTTCTTTCAGTAGTCGGCAGACTGCCTGCCACCACACCACAGCATTTTGTGAGCGTTGGTCATTTTTTTGGTTGGGGGTGGCCATCGTGACATGGTGCGTTGCGACTTGAGCGCCGTGTTGATCAATGACGACGGCACGGCAGCCACTGGTGCCGACATCAATTCCCAAAAAGAGCGCCATTATCGGGATGCTGTTGGGGGTGGTGATGTGGTTTTACGGTAGGTGAACAGGTTCAGGTGTGACCCAGTCTGGATGGCGGTGTTCGGCAACCACGTTGGTGTAGACCCCGCCGCGCACATTAAACTCAGCGGTCACACGCATAAAACGAGGGTCACAGGCGGCGACAAAGTCACTTAACATCTGATTGGTGACCTTCTCATGGAATGCGCCTTCGTCACGAAAAGACCAGATGTACATCTTGAGGGCTTTTAGCTCAATGCAGCTCTGCTCTGGCACATAGTCGATATTGATGGTGGCAAAATCTGGCTGGCCTGTTTTTGGGCAGAGGCAGGTGAATTCCGGGATGCGGATGCGGATGGTGTAATCACGATCCTGGTTAGGGTTTTCAAAGGTTTCGAGTGTTTTGCTTGGGGTGCTGGACATGGGCTATTTTTCGGTGCATTTCCTACAGTAAATTCTAATAATTACTATTAACTATCTGTAATATAAGTTAATTTTATAATTT
>QIHH01000060.1 GCA_003230195.1 Gammaproteobacteria bacterium | reverse complement strand
GCAACTGCTGTGTCTGGCGCAATTCACGTAACAGCTCATCACGTGACACTGGCGGTTGTAATTGCTCCAGACGCTCAATCTTCGCCTCTTCTAGGTTATTCAACACCACCGCAATAAAGAGGTTTATAATCACAAACGTCCCCATTATGACAAAACTAACGAAGTAGATCCACGCCAGTGGGTGCATGTCCATCGCGGTATACATCACATCAGTCCAGTCTTCGAGTGTGACTATACGAAACAATGTTAGCAATGAGATACCCAATGTACGCCAATGTTCTGGATCATGCGCATGGAACAGGTGATAACCCGCTACCGCATAGATATAAAAAATAATGCTCATCAACAGCAACACATTCGCCATGCTAGGGATTGAACGGATCAATGTCGAGACGATCATGCGCAGCTCCGGGATTGCCGAAATCAGACGCAGTACCCGTAACAGGCGCAACAGGCGCGCCACCATCGCCAGATCACCGGTAAACGGAATCAGTGACAGCACCACCACCGTGAAATCAAACAGATTCCAGCCATTGCCAAAATAGCGTTTCCACTGTGGTGCGACTGCAGTAATTTTAATGATCGCCTCAAGAATAAAGATCCCCAGCACAATATGGTTCCCCATCTGTAGCCAAGTGCCATATTGAGCGTCAATATCGGCCGAAGTCTCCAGCCCCAATATCGCGCCGTTAATGACGATCACCGCGACCACAAAGTGTTCAAACGCCTTATGCTCTGAAATTTTCTGGCAGAATTTTCTAATCACGTTGTTTTACCTTTTCAAATCGATAATATTCACAGATGGCGGTTATTATAGACGTTTTTCAGTCATTCTAAATTATCATCCGACTCAACAATGACGTTCGCTTATCTCATAGAATTAATCACCCTCACCGCCGCATGGCTCGCCTAAGCGCATAGTAATCACCAATGAAACAGCCGTCTGTTTCGTAAAAAACTGGCGCAATATCAAGAAAAGCAATACTCTGATTACAGGATGTAAGCAGACACAGGGAGCAAGCAAGACTTTGCGGGGGGGAGCAGACGCGCAATGGATTGCGCACAACCTGTCAAACGCGATTAAGGGCCACTCCCTCTACTATGACGGAAACTTTTCAGCCAACAGCACCTTCGCCTCTTTTTCTATGTCGGTCGCGCCAATCCTCGCCAGCAGCGGTTGAAACTCAGCGCGCTTGCCATGACGCTTCATTAACCATTTAAAAGAAAGCCGCTTGATATAACACAGCGCCGCAATCATCAGGCCGACAACGAGCAGCCACACCTGTATGAAAATCGGTGGCATACGATCGATAAATTGTGCGTACATAAAAAAAGAGAGCATTAACCCCATTCCTAGCGAAATACCCATGGTGACCATAATATTCTCGTACTTCTCTTTAAGTGAGGTGATCGCCTCAAGATTAACCTGCTCAGACATGGTTTAAGCGTGCCCCAAAGTAATGCTAATAATTAGAATTTGCCACATTCTAGCAAATAACGGCCGTTTGATGGGTCTTTCCATCCCGACCATCAGACGCTAACCAGATCAGGAACTTAGTGCCTCAAGCTGCTCAGAAACATCCATCCACTCTGATTCAACCTCATCCAGTTCATCACTCACCGCCACCTGATTTGCCAGTACCACTTTCAGACCGTCGGCATCATCATAAATCTCACTGCCCGCTAGCTGCGCCTCAATCGCTTCTTTTTGGTTATTCAGCTTATCCATCTGCTGCTCCATTTTTTTCAGGCGATTTTGCAGCGGCTTCAAGGCACGACGCTGTTCAGCATCCTGCTGGCGGCGCGCTTTGCGTGTTGCCTGACTATTCACACCCGCCTCGCCGCCAGTCGTCAGCAACGCAACAGCCGGTTCATCCGCCTCTCGCCGCGCAATCATCTGTTGACGATAGCCTTCCAGATCACCATCAAATGGCGTCACACAACCACCATCGACCCACAGCCAGCGGTCCGTCACACTGCGCAACATATGACGATCATGCGAGATCATTACCAACGCGCCCTCAAATCCCTGTAGCGCAACACTCAACGCATGGCGCATCTCCAGATCTAAATGGTTAGTCGGCTCATCAAGTAGCAACAAGTTTGGGCGTTGATAAACCAGCATCGCTAACACTAAGCGTGCCTTTTCACCCCCCGAAAAGGGTTTTACCGGGTCGCTTACCTTCTCGCCATGAAAGGCAAAACCACCTAGAAAATCGCGCAGTTCCTGTTCACGTGCACCTGGGTCAAGGCGCAGCAGATGCTCCAGTGGGCTTTCATCGAGATGTAACTGCTCCAGCTGATGCTGCGCAAAATAACCAATACGCAAATCCTGTGCCTTGGTGAAATCACCACTAACAGGTTTAAGCGTGTTCGCCAGCACTTTAATTAACGTTGATTTGCCTGCGCCATTGGCACCTAGCAGCCCCACTCGGTCACCACTTGCCAATTCAAGTTTCACATTCGTCAGAATTATTTTACCGCCATAGCCAATCTCAGCATCGCGCATCTGAAATAACATATGCGGCAATTTCTTTGGTTCAAGAAATGAGAAATTAAATGGAGAGTCGATATGCGCAGCACTGATCATCTCCATCCGCTCCAACGTCTTGAGGCGGCTCTGTGCCTGCTTCGCCTTACTCGCCTTCGCCTTAAAGCGCGTCACAAAGCTATGGATATGGGCGATCTCTTCCTGCTGTTTGATATAGGCCGACTGCTGCTGCGCCAGACGCTCGGCACGACGTTTCTCAAATGCACTGTAATTACCGGTATAAAGCTCAATTCCACCCTGTTCAACATGGGCGATATGAGTGCTCACATCATCGAGAAAATCGCGATCATGCGAGATCAACAACAGTGTCCCTTGGTATTGACTCAACCACGCCTGCAACCACATCACCGCATCCAGATCTAGGTGATTAGTCGGCTCATCCAGCAGGAGAATATCGGAGCGGCACATCAATGCCTGTGCCAAATTAAGACGCATACGCCAGCCACCTGAAAAGCTCATAACTGACAAGGCCTCCTGCACCGTCGTAAAACCCAAACCGTGCAGCAAGCGTGCGGCACGGCTACGACAGGTGTAACCATCCACCGTTTCGAGTTTGGCATGCAACTGTGCCTGACGATTACCATCATCCGCCGCCTCTGCTTCAGCCAGCTCGGCTTCAATGCTGCGCAGCTCAACATCACCATCGATCGCATAGTCGATTGCCGAACGCTCCAGCGCGGGTATCTCCTGCGCCACATGTGCAATCACCTGATTAGGAGCCAATGTCAGTTCACCCACATCGCTGTGCAGCTGATCACGCACCATCGCAAACAGGCTCGACTTACCGCAGCCATTCACACCAGTCACACCAACACGCTGCCCCTGATGAATAGTAAAAGTGACCTTTTCAAAGAGTGTCTTGCCGCCGCGACGCAACGCAACGTTGGTAAAATTTATCATGGGCCGGATTTTAGCACGGCGAGACAGCCTGAGTGGACATACTAGAGGAGTGGCTATCCTGACATCAGCCTCGTAGAAAATTGATACCGAATGGCTCAATATGTACTATCCACTATCTTTACCCCAATTCCCGTTACGCGATATGACACCATGCTAAACACAACCCTCAATAAGTGCCCTTGCGGTAGTGGTAACTCATTCATGGACTGCTGCGGTCAATACATTGAAGATGAGGTCATCGCGCCTACTGCCGAAAAGCTAATGCGCTCCCGTTATAGTGCTTACACGCTCAACCACAGACACTATCTATCCAGAACATGGCACTCCACCACGCGCCCCACCCGGCTTGACCTTAATCAAGCATCACAATCCAGTTGGCTGGGCCTCAAAATCTGCAATATCAGGGCGGGCGACGAAGCTGATAGCAACGGAACTGTTGAGTTCATTGCTCGCTACCAGACCGCAGGAATCACTGAGATCATTCACGAAGTCAGTTCCTTTGTTAAAGAAGATGAGCGCTGGTTCTATGTCGATGGTACACTTTCACAGCCAACTCAAAATGGCCCCTGCCCTTGTGGTAGCGGTAAAAAATATAAACGCTGTTGCGGCAAATAAAGCATGAGATAGGGAATAACAAGAATGGAACTGGAACAACGCACTGAGGCAATCGAACATGAAGTTTTAACGAGCCTTTACACTAACTGCCCTGCTGCAACTAAAAAGGTGCTCGGATTTCACCTAGTAAACATTGATGACGCACTGCTGCTCACCGCCAGAGCAGATCCAAACATCATGCTTAACCGCGTGCATGGTCTCTGCGGTAACAAAGAGATCAAGCCTAGTACCATTCAAAAGATCGCCGCAACCTACACTGCACTTGGCATCAAAAACTACTTTCTTCACCTCTACATTGAAGACCAGCCACAGGCAAGCAAACAACAGCTTATCAATGCTGGGCTGATTGAAACCCGAGGCTGGATGCGATTTATCCGCGATGTCAGCGTACCACCACCGGCACCCAGCAGTGAACTACGTATTGAAAAAATCGGCCATGATCACGCAAATGAGTTCGCCCGCATTGTATGCCGGGCATTCGACATCAGTGAAGCCGCAATTCCAATGATTGCGGCACTCGCCAATGACCCTCGCTGGCACCTGTTTGCCAGTTTTGATGGTGACACCATGGCCGGTGCTGGCGCAATGTTTGTGCAAGATGACATCGCATGGCTCGACTGGGGCGCAACCACGCCAAAGTATCGCTGCAAAGGCAGCCAGGCAGCCATCATGGCAACACGTATTGAACACGCCAAATCGTTAGGCTGTAAACATATTGTCACCGAAACGGGTGAAGCAGTTGAAGGTGATCCGCAGCATGCATACAAAAATATCATTAAACACGGCTTTGCAGAGATGCGTATGCGCCAGAACTACAAACCACAGCCGCAATAGCGCCCATATTAATAATACCGGGTACCTTTAACACCTCCTTAGCAATATAATGAGCGCAACTATTCCGAAAATAAGGCACCGCACAAATCTGCACTAGTCTAGCAAACCGACTAGAGCCGCATACTTACCTCAGGCACCTGCTCACCGAATGGCAAAAAGCAGAAATGGTAGAAGTTATCGAGGCACTCTTGCCGGGTGTTATTCACCAAGATCAGCTGAAGTATTAAGGCGCAGCCCTGTGGTTTGTTTTGCGCTTACGAAGTAAAAACTGCAGCCACCTTGAGCACCAAAGATTTTTCCAGGCTGAAGCATTTTCAAAACATCGCTGGCGATAGGTTTAAACTAGGTATATTGCTCTATAATGGCAACCACACCACGCATTTGGTGATAGGCTATTTTCGGTGCCGATTGGAGGATGCACTGGCCAAGAGAGATATTGTTAACCTTGGTTTTGTCATCAATACAGGTATAGCTTCTGTCGTGTCTTGGGGCTTAGCCCCGAGGGCAAGATACCCGATGCCAAAACGATCTGGCTCTTCCGAGAGCAACTGACCAAGAAATCATTAACGCAAGCCCTCTTCTAAGGTTTTGACTACCAACTTGATGAAAAAGGCTTCAAAGCATAAAAAGGACAGATTATTGATGCCAGCTTTGTCGAAGCCCGGGTACACAAAAAAGGCAACCGCAATCATGCTATCAATGAACGAGATAAATCAGCCAATCGTAAGAAGTCAACCGTGCGCGCCCGCGTAGAACACATCTTTGGTTCAATGAAAAATGAACAGGCGG
>QIHH01000078.1 GCA_003230195.1 Gammaproteobacteria bacterium | reverse complement strand
TCATTGATGCTAGTCACAAACGAACAGGGATAACCCGCGCTTTTCAACTAAAAACACCCGCAGATACTGAACGCGTCATCATCGACACACCTGCTGGTATTAGCAGGGATCTGCTACGTGAAGCCGTTGATCGTGCCGACATGATTATCATACCAGTTGCACCGTCTGCGATAGACATTCATGCGACATCAGCATTTATACGAGAACTCATGCTCATCATTAAAACACGCGCCAGAGGTATCCCCATCTGCGTCATTGCCAATCGAGTTAGACAGGGTTCTCCTATCTACAAGCCACTGGAACAATTTCTTGAGTCACTCGACATCCCTTTTTTAACAGCACTTAGCGATAGCGAGAGTTACATTGAAGCCTCAGCGACAGGTATTGGGATCCATGAAATGGAAGCCTCATTGGTCACGAACGAGCGAATTGAGTGGACTCCTCTCGTTAAGTGGATTGGAGAAAATCTTCCTCGTCGTATATCACCTCCAGATGAAAGCCTGCCACTATGCGCCGCTTCAAATTAACAGATAAAAACTGTTCTTTTGCCCTCTGACGGCGTTAAAAGCAGGCATCTATAATGATGCTAGGGCGATTTTCATCCGCATATACACTTGGTGATGCCGGCAGCGACGATTGCTGAAAAACAACGCCAACATGCTAACAACCACCCACTGGAGAGAGTAGATAATACTCCTCGGCTGTCTGTACTGCCGCAGTGACCTGTGCGCTGCTATAAGAATCTTCATCAAAAATATTTTTTTCAAGCACACCCATTAAATGACGACTATTTTCGGCTTTGTCGTGTTTGCCAGCCGCGTTACATGCTCTGATTTTGATTTGAGAAAAAACATAATCTTTTGCCAGTATCGCTAGCTCAGCGCCATCTCCAATCACTTTTAATTGCATTTGATCACTATTTCTATTTTCTTTAAGAGAGATGGACAGTATAAGTAACAACGCGATCATGCTGGAATACAGTAGATATTGTTTGAATCGTCGCCCTCTAGCCTTTTTTAGTTCATCGGCCTTTTTATTCACACAAATAGTACACAGGGTATTCCCCTGATTTGACGGCATATCAACACCGCAAGCATTACATTTCATTAATACAACGACCTCTTCTAACTAATCATCACTCAGTAATTTAGAGCACCGCTGTCTACTGATGCCGCCTGGATACGTATTCTCAAGTCACTATAAGTTCAATCCAAACCTACTTGCTAAGGCAACCTTGGCAGTGCTATATAAAATAAACTGTGATCTAACCCGAATATTTTGGGGTCATAGCATGTCTCGACCAGCATGATCTATACACGTGTTTTGAACAAACCGGGGATCGCGGTACTTAGTCCCGTCGAATACCCAATAAGCGTAAACTAACGCCACCTCGCTATTAATGCCTCATAAGTGGCGATAACGTCATCGTTATTTCGTTTTATTGCCCCACTCAACACCACCTTCGCTTTACCCAACATCATCTCAAGAGCAGCAGCATAATCTCCTTCATCAAGCTCATCCGCTTCCAAAATACTCACCAACGCCTTAATGCGAAAACGATCCATTCCCCAGTATTTTCGAGAAAGCTGGTCTTCATGGCCACCATATTTCTGGATCAATGGTTCATCACAATAGAGCGCCGGGTAACGAGAGGTGATACGTAACCACAAGTCGTAGTCTTCACAGGCAGGTAGTGATTCATCAAACCGGCCGACATCATCAAAGATTGAACGGTGGATCATCACTGCAGAGGGTGAGATGGCACAGAGTGGTAGGCAGTCTTGAAATATCCAGCCACCTTTTTTGGTATGTTTTTTCATCTGGTTGATACGCACACCATTACGAATCCAAATTTCATCACTATGAACAAGTTTGAGTTCAGGTTCACTAACGAGTAACGCGAGCTGTTTTGCCAGTTTTTCGGGCAGCCATTCATCATCAGAATCGAGTAGCGCGATCCATTCCCCACCGGCGACCTCAATGCCACGATTACGCGCTGTACTCACACCGCAATTTTGCTGCTTGATGAGTTTAATCTGGGGGTAGTGTTTACCAATCCATGTCGCGGTGCCATCAGTCGAGCCATCATCAACGATAATCAACTCATCCGCCGGATGAGTTTGCACCAGTACCGACTCAATCGCACGTGGTAACGTTTTAATTCGATTGTAAGTCGGAATAATAACAGAAATAGACGGCATGAGCGTAAGAGATTCTATGAAACAAAGAAGGGATTATCTCCATTATCTCATCCATGCAAACTTGCGAGCAGCATAGAATTTTTTACAAAAAAGGGTGGTGCCGTGCAATGGCACCATCCCTTTTTTGAACATCAACGATAGCTGAGAATTAAGCAGCCTTTTTAGCCGCCCTTCTCTTAGCGGCAGCTTTCTTCGCCGCTGCTTTTTTAGCTTTTGCTTTAGTTTTTGCCGCTGCATTCGCTTTGCGATCGTACTGTTTTTCCCATTTTTCAGAAAAAGCGGCAACAGCCGCCTGTTTCGCCTGGTCTTTCGCGATGCCCGCTCTTACTTCGCTAGCCGCTTCTGCAGTGGTTGCAGCCGCAGCTTTAGATTCAGCCACTTTATCCGCTAGTGCAGCATTTGCTTTATCAAAACCTTCGGCAGCACGGGACACTGCTTTTTTAGCCGCCTCTGTTTTCTTAGCTTTGGCATTAGCTTTGGCTTTAGCAGCCTTATCTTTCGCTGCCGCAACTTTGTCCGCTGCTGATGATGATGCTTTATCAGCACGTTCAGATTTAGCAACCGCTTTTACTAATACCGCAATAGACTTTGCGTGATCTTTATTAACCGGTGTTACTGCTAGCAATGCGCTGTTACTCGGCACTGTTTTTTTCTTGGCTACACGTTTTTTTGTGGTTGGCTTTTTAGCAGTTGTCTTTTTAGCTGCTCTTTTTTTGGTTGTCGCTTTTTTATTATCGACCATGGGATTCCTTAATGGTTAGAAAAATTATGTCGCCTCTGATTAAGTCATAACAATAAAATTTCGTTCATGAATTAATCAGAGGCGCGCCATTATAATCACAATACTTGACATTTTCCAAATCCATCTTCAATTATTTTCAATCTTAAAGTTAAAATAACAGGACTGAAAACCAAATTTAATGGCAAAAAAGGAGTGATAAAGAGATTTTCACAATATGAAAATCACCACAAAATTGAAATCACTACCCTAAAGGACCTAGTCTTCCAATCCATCGCACACTATTGGCCGTGATATGATCAAATATTTTCATAGAATAAAACGAGCGGGAATATCGAATAGGAAATAAAACATATAAGCTCGGTACTCAATCTAAATATAGAAAACAACTCACTCGGTGGCTGTTACTTAAATTTGAATTTTTTGGGTAACGCTCACCACATTGCATCATCGCCTTTGGACAACGCGTGTGAAAATGGCAACCGGCAGGTGGTGATGCAGGCGAAGGAAGATCACCCTCAAGGCGAATTAAGGCCCGACCATCTGTTTTATCAATTGCCGGTATTGCAGAAATTAACGCTTGTGTATAAGGGTGCTGCGGATGATTCAATACATCGTCAACCGTTCCCTGCTCAACAATTCGTCCAAGATACATCACCGCCACTTCATCCGCCAGATAGGAAACCACTGAAAGATTATGGGTAATAAAGAGATATGAGAGTCCGATGGTTTGCTGCAACTCTTTTAACAGGTTCAGAATCTGCGCCTGTACTGAAACATCCAGTGCGCTGGTCGGTTCGTCACAGATAATCAGTTTAGGGTTTACCGCCAGCGCACGTGCAATACAGATACGTTGGCGTTGTCCGCCTGAAAATTCATGTGGGTAACGGTCACGCATATTCAATGGCAAGCCGACCTGTGCTAGTAATTGATCAACCCGCGCCAACTGTTCGGCATCACTGCCGACAATACCGAACGTCACCATCCCCTCTCGGATAATATCAACCACTTTCATGCGCGGGTTCATCGATGAAAAGGGATCCTGGAAGATAATTTGAAAATCATTACGACGAAAACGCAACTCAGCATCGCTGATCTGCGTGAGATCATCGCCTTCAAATAATATTTCGCCACTGGTAGCGCGATGCAATTGTAGAATCGCCTTGCCGACGGTGGTCTTACCACAACCTGACTCACCCACCAGCGCCAATGTGCGCTCCTTTTTAATCTGTAGTGAGAGACCATCAACTGCATAAAGTTTGCCAGCATTGCGATTAAACAGCCCTTTTCTGACCTGAAAATGCACCTTAAGATCTCGTACTGCTAACAGTGGCGCTGTATCCGCTCGGTTTTTTACCACGCTGGCGAGCGGCTGACGCGGCGCTAGATCTGCTGCATTGTTTTTGAACACGTCAATATAAGCAGGATCAACCATATGACAACGCAACCCATGCTCTCCCCCCTGGTCTATCCAGCGCGGTAGATGTTGATGGCAATCCGCCTTGCTAAAATCACAACGCTCGGCAAAACGACAGCCAGAAAATGAAGCCGCCAGTGATGGCACAGCACCATGAATCACCGCGAGCGGTTGGTCTCGCTTTTCAATATCAGGCAGCGATTCAAACAGTTTCTGACTATAAGGGTGTTTCGCCTGCGAGAAAAATTGCGCGCGAGTCGCCTCTTCTACTAATTGACCGGCATACATCACACCAACGGTATCTGCCATCTCGGAAACCACACCAAGATCATGCGTGATCAACAACAGCGCCATCCCACGTTCCTGCTGTAATTTTTTCAGCAGTGCTAGCACCTGTGCCTGAATCGTGACATCCAGTGCTGTGGTCGGTTCATCGGCAATCAGCAACTCTGGCTCACCTGCCAGTGCAATCGCAATCATCACACGTTGCTTCATCCCTCCCGAGAGTTGGTGTGGATAATCGCCATAACGCTGCAGAGGGTCAGCCATACCGACATCGTTGAGCAGTGCTTCAACCTTTTCCTTAACCGCTGCGCCGTTTAAATTCTGGTGCAGGCGTACTGACTCAGCAATCTGCTCACCAACCGTCACCACCGGGTTAAGCGAGGTCATCGGTTCTTGAAAGATCATTGCGATCCGGTTACCCCGGATGCGTCGCATCTTTTCATCTGATAGTGTCATCAGGTCTTCACCATCAAACATCACCCGCCCGCCGCTAACACGCCCAGTGGGTGGTAACAGACGCATAATCGAAAAGGAGGTCATCGATTTGCCACACCCCGATTCACCCAGTAGCGCATAGGTTTCACCACGATGAATCGCCAGACTGACGCCATCCACAGCGCGTACCGTTTGCTGATGGCTTTCAAAGGTGGTGACGAGGCTTTCGACTCGCAATAACGGGGCAGCTTGTGAATGATTCATCTGGGTTTACAGTACCAGACGAGGCACTGCAGAAAGCAGGTTTTGGGTGTATTCCTGTTGCGGGTTACGGCAGATGTCAGCCGTTAGGCCGCGTTCAACAATTTTACCATTATGCATCACCGCCATCTCATCACTCACATACTCAACCACACTGATGTCGTGCGTAATAAAGAGCAGCGTAAGATCTTTTTCTGCGCGCAGTTCCATCAACAACTGTAACACTTCGGCCTGCACCGAGACATCCAGCGCGCTGGTGACTTCATCACATACGATAAATTTAGGGTTCAATACTAACGCACGCGCCAGTCCGATACGTTGACGTTGACCACCCGAAAACTCATGCGGGTAACGCCACAGGTGATCACCATCCAGCTGCACACGCTCTAATATCTTGCGCGCGATCTCAATCCGTTCATC
>QIHH01000106.1 GCA_003230195.1 Gammaproteobacteria bacterium | reverse complement strand
ACCGCCTCTTTACCCACCTGCAGTGTCTCTTGCCCCACACCATGCCCCTGTACCTCAGCCGATGGCGAATGTACACGCAGGAATTCACACGACAGACGAAACTCTGCGCCGTTATTAAAGATTACTTCCAGCACCCGTGATTTTTGGTGCAGGCGAATATCGGTCGGACGATGTTTTTTTGTTTGTGCAGTCATCTATTTCAATACTCTTAACAATTAAAGGATATAACGGCTTAGATCTTCATCCTCAACCAATTTACCAAGATGTAATTCAACATAATCGACATCAATCGTTACGCTAGTACCAGAAAGATCGGACGCCTCATAAGACAGCTTTTCAAGCAGACGTTCCAACACCGTATGCAAACGACGCGCACCGATATTTTCAGTTCGCTCATTCACCTGCCATGCCACTTCCGCCACGCGTGCAATCCCATCGGTCGTAAATTCAACACTCAACCCTTCCGCTTCAAGCAGCGCGTTGTATTGCTCCGTTAACGATGCATTTGGCTCAGTCAAAATACGCACAAAATCACCGACCGATAGCGCACTCAATTCAACACGAATCGGTAGACGCCCCTGTAGTTCAGGCACAAGATCAGAAGGTTTGGCAAGATGAAAGGCACCGGAGGCGATAAACAGAATGTGATCTGTTTTGATCATGCCAAACTTCGTCGAAACGGTACACCCTTCAACCAACGGCAATAGATCACGCTGCACCCCTTCACGCGAGATATCTGCCCCACCGCCACCGCCATCACTGCGCTTGGTGATCTTATCGATCTCATCAATAAAGACGATGCCATGCTGCTCGGCACGCTCTAGCGCTGCTGCCTTAATACCCTCTTCATCCAGCAGCTTAGCAGCCTCTTCTTCGCGCAACACGTTAAACGCTTCACGAATCGGCAGACGCTGTTTTTTAGTGCGCTGGTTACCCATATTTTGAAACAACCCCTGCAACTGACTGCTCATATCTTCCATACCGGGCGGGGCCATAATCTCAACCCCTGCAGCACCCATGCTTACTTCGATTTCAATCTCTTTATCATCGAGGTCACCTTCACGCAGTTTTTTACGAAATTTTTGACGTGTCGAAGTGCTATCACTAGTGCGCTGAACCGAACCATCAGCACCACGTGCGGGTGGTAATAAAATATCAAGAATACGCTCCTCCGCCGCATCTTCTGCACGATGCTTCATTTTCTTCATTTCAGTTTCACGCGTCAGCTTAATTGATACTTCAACCAGATCTCGGATGATCGATTCAACATCACGCCCAACATAACCGACCTCAGTAAACTTGGTCGCCTCGACTTTGATAAATGGTGCATTCGCCAGCCTTGCAAGACGACGGGCGATCTCGGTTTTACCCACACCAGTAGGACCGATCATTAAAATATTTTTCGGCGTTACTTCGTTACGCAGCTCTTCATTACTGATCTGTGCACGACGCCAGCGATTTCTCAGTGCAATCGCCACCGCACGCTTCGCGTCATTTTGACCGATGATATGTTTGTCCAGTTCCTGGACGATCTCTCTGGGTGTCATTTCAGACATCGTTTTCTACTCTCGCTAGTAATTTAATTGTGATGTGACCTGTCAAATGACTAGTCAGCATCCAGTTCTTCAATGGTGAGATTGCTATTGGTAAAAACACAGATATCTGCCGCAATCCCCAATCCTTTTTCAACAATGGTGCGCGCATCATGCTCACTGTTTTCCAGCAGGGCACGTGCCGCCGCCTGTGCGAATGGCCCACCAGAACCAATCGCCATCAAGCTGTTTTCAGGCTCGATCACATCACCATTACCAGTAATGATCAGCGAGGTCTCTTTGTCCACCACCACCAGCAGTGCTTCAAGACGGCGCAGCATACGATCAGTACGCCAGTCCTTCGCCAGCTCCACCGCAGAGCGCGTTAAATTGCCGGAATGTTTTTCCAGCTTCGCTTCAAAGCGTTCGAACAGGGTGAAGGCATCGGCTGTACCACCGGCAAAACCAGCAATCACACGACCATCATAGAGACGACGCACCTTACGCGCATTACCCTTCATCACCGTATTGCCCATCGACACCTGACCATCACCACCGACAACAACCTTGCCGTTACGACGCACCGATAAAATAGTGGTTCCGCGAAATTGCTCCAAAACTAAAAACTCCCAAAAATTACGCTTCCCGTGACCAACCACGAAGAATTTGAACCTGAGATTGTACACCATCCCTGATCCAGCGAGAAAACTGACATTTATTCTTTACCTGAGTTCGAGGAGCGGCGTTTTTTTGCCCGTGGGTGCGCCTTGTCGTAAACCCTAGCGAGATGTTGAAAATCGAGATGGGTATAGATCTGCGTCGTGCTGATATCCGCATGACCGAGCAGTTCCTGCACCGCACGCAGGTCTCCACTCGATTCCAGCATGTGGCTGGCAAAACTATGGCGTAACATATGAGGGTGTAGCGCCTCGGGCAAACCACGCTGTATCGCCCACTCGCGCAAGCGCAGCTGAATCGCACGATGCCCCAGCCGACGGCCCTTTTTACCCACAAAAAGTGCCGGATTATCAATATCAACCCACCCAGCACGACATTGCAGCCATTGATCCAGCGCTGCCAGCGCATATCGACCAACCGGCACAATACGGGTTTTACTGCCCTTACCGGTGATGCGCACTACCGCATCGCGCCGGTCGATATCGTTAATATTTAACCCTGCCAGCTCCGCCAATCGCAAGCCCGACGAATAGATCAACTCCATCATGGTGCGATCACGCAGCGCCAGCGGGTCATTGTCATCGACATTCAGTAGCTGATTCACCTGATCAACATCCAGCGTCTTCGGCAGCTTCCGTGCTGTTTTTGGCGCACTCACCCCCAGCACCGGGTTATTTTTCACCACCTCTTCTCGCAATAGATAATTAAAGAGCGTACGCAGTGCACAGAGCAGGCGCTGCAAACTGCGTCCACCAAGCCCACGGCGGTGCAACTGCGCCACCACCCCACGCACGTGATGTACATCTAGCCGCTGCCAACTATCGATTTCGTGCTCGTGGCAATAACAGACCACCTTTTGTAGGTCACGGCGGTAGCTTTCCAACGTCAGCCGTGAAAGGCGGCGTTCATTTTGTAGATAATCAAAAAAGGCCTCACCCCCATCAAATAAGGGGTAGGCCTTTTGATCTGCAACCTTATCGGTCATTAGGAGAACGTTAAGCTTCATTCCCAATAGAGAGGTGCGGGCGCAATTTACGTGTGATCAACGCACCCAAGTATTTAAGGAACACCGTGCCCACACCGGCACAAAAACGCCCGGCATCTTTACTGCCAATCGCCAGCACACCCAGCGACAGAGCCGCACTATCGCCTTTATCCCCCATCATCAAGGGCAGCTGTGCAACTGAACGAATGCCACTCTCCTGTGCATTATCAAATAAGCAGGCCAATTCAGCATCGGTTAACACCCCGCAGGCAGGCTCGTCACCTTTGGTCAGATCTGCCAGTTTTTTAAACTGCTCGTCTTCCCGAGAGACAAACCTCACCTGCAGATCACCAATCAGGTCACTCTCCAGCGAAAGCGATGCCGGATCAGCAAACAGGCATAAGGAGACGCCGTCGGCATTAAAGTCATCTTTAAGGCTCTGTTGGATCAGCGTTAACAGCGCTTCCAGCTCATTGGTCTCCAGCAGCGTCAACACCAGCTTTTGCAGTTTCACCATCAACACATCATTCACTCGTGCCACATCCACCAGCTCAGTCAATTGCTGTTGATAGTCACCATTCTGCTCACGCAGAATGGCCACCTGTCGCTCGATCAACGAGACCGAAGCGCCAGTGGTGTGGGTCACAACCATTTTCGCCAACAGATCATCGCGATCATTAAAAAACCCAGGGGTAGCGGCCAGAAAATCCGCCACCGCTTTATCATCGACGGCTGGAATTTCGGCATTCTGATTTTTCTGCACACTCATAATTCAATTTGTCCTTCATATACATGGGTGGCGGGACCTGTCATCCGCACCGAACTTTCATCACCAGCCCATCTTACCCAAAGCGAGCCGCTAGGCAGATCGACCAGCACCTCACCTCCCAATACCCCCCAACGACGGCCAACCGCTACCGCTGCACAGGCACCCGTTCCGCAAGCAAGCGTCTCACCCGCACCACGCTCAAACACTCGTAGACGAATATGACGAGGATCAACCACCTCCATAAAACCCACATTAACACGCTCAGGGAATTTTACATGCGCCTCAATCTGTACCCCAAGGCGCTCCACCGGCGCATCATCAATCGATGCCACTTGCAGTACCGCATGAGGATTACCCATCGACACCGCACCGATCTCGTAAACGGCATCGTCAATATCAATTATATAGCGAGGCGCTTCCACCTCAGCAACAAAAGGGATCTCAGCTGGCGCAAACTGTGGCTGCCCCATATCGACTGTCACCTGGCCATTATTTTCCATCATCAGCTGAATAATACCGCCAGAGACCTCCACCGCTATCTGCGACTTTTTACTCAGATCATGTTCTCGCACATAACGGGCAAAACAGCGCGCACCATTGCCACATTGCCCCACTTCACCACCATCAGCATTAAAGATGCGATAGCGGAAGTCCGCTTCCTTAGATTGAGCCGCTTCCACCAGCAATAGCTGATCACAACCCACCCCAATATGACGATCAGCAATAAAGCGAATCTGCGCCGCAGACAACGCAATTTCCTGACTGATCGCATCAATCACCACGAAATCGTTACCCAACCCATGCATTTTGCTAAATTTGATCACGTTTTCCCGAGCACCTTTAATACTTTTGCCGAGTATACCCTTAAGAGCAGCCTGTTTAAATCATTTGCCATAACACGCTCCAATGCCAATAACGCTAACTCAATTCCAGCCAAACATTTATAATCCAGTCATGACTCATACCATTGAACCTATCGGCACCGTCCACTCCTGCTTCAAGGAGCTCTTCGGCACCCCACGCCAGCCAGGCCTGGTAAAAGCCGCGCGCGGCACGATTGAATTTCATCCACCATTCAATCGTGCCGAGGCATTTACCGGACTGGAAGATATCTCTCATCTCTGGGTCACCTTTGTGTTTCACACAAGCCTTAACAACAAGACAAATCTGACAGTACGCCCACCACGCAAAGAGGGAAAACGGATGGGGGTGTTCGCAACACGCGCACCGAACCGGCCAAACCAACTGGGCCAATCGGTAGTTGAACTCGAACGGATTGAGACGCACAATGGAAAAACCACACTACATATAAAAGGGCTTGACCTGATCGAAGGGACACCGGTGATCGACATCAAACCTTACCTTCCTTATGTCGATTCAATCCCAGACGCCCACGGCGGTTTTGCGCATCTTGCACCAGAACAACGATTGCAAGTTAGTTTTAGTGACAAGGCCAATCAACAGGTCGATTTATTTGAAAAAAAACATCCGCAACTGCGCCAGTTGATATCAGATATTCTGCAATACGACCCTCGTCCTGTTTATGTGCGTAAACTTGCCAATAAAAAACAGTTTGGATTTTTTCTTTATGATTTAGATGTGAAGGTTAAGGTTCTAGATAAAGGAATGGTGCAAGTCTCCGATGTTGTATTTTCTGCACAAGGCTGAGCAAGCTTGACTCCAGTCGAAACAATCCAAGTAAAGTGGATCCCATAGTCAAGACAAAAACCACCCGAGTTTAAGCTGTACATTCCGTTTCACATACAGCTGCACGGTGCTGCCCTGATTCTGTCATTGCCTCTGGCGCTGACGCCTCCTTACTAAACTTGTCCACAATCATTGCTCCACCGCCTTGACCACTTTCGTAGACTCGGATTGAGGTTTGATTGGAAAGCGACTGATGGGGGCGTTCAACGTTGTAGAAGGTGAAGTATTCCGACAGCCCGATCAGTAACTCTCCCATGCAGGCATAACCCTTGAGGTAAATATAAATATCCTCATATTTAACACTGCGCCAGAGCCTTTCGACGAAGATATTGTCCAGCGCCCGGCCTCTACCATCCATGCTGATTTTGATCTGCTCGCGCTTGAGCACATCTATAAACACCGTGCTGGTGAACTGGACACCCTGATCGGTATTGAAGATCTCCGGTCTTTCGTAGTGCAGCAGCGCCTCTTCCAGGCAATCTACGCAGAAGCTGGCATCCAGACTGTTACTGAGCCGCCAGCTCAATACCTTGCGGCTGTACCAGTCGATGATGGCGACCAGGTAGGCAAAGCCATGCGCCAGTCGAATATAGGTGATATCGGTGCTCCACACCTGATTGGGGCGCGTCACGGCAACACCACCGGTGTGTTGAGTGCTTTGATTACCGTAGAACCGTATGCCTGAATTGGGCACGTACGGTTCATTGGGGCGAATGGTTCGTGAGGGCTGTTTCTATCCGGAAGGGGATTCAAAAATCATTGATCCCGTTATGGTATCGAGTTATACTCTGGAGCTATGAGAGTCATAGCAAAGCGCACACTGAGAAAGTTTTGGATGTCATCGCCTCAATACCTGGATGCAAAAGCACCTTTGGAGGCATGGCACTCAGAAGCACTAAAGGCAAAATGGAATTCTCCTCAGAAAATTAAGGCTCAATTCAGAAGTGCCAGTATATTGAAAGGCAATCGTGTTGTTTTCAATATCGCTGGTAACAAATACAGGCTGGTTGTTGCTGTTGATTATGGGCGGCAAGTTTGTTTCGTCA
>QIHH01000227.1 GCA_003230195.1 Gammaproteobacteria bacterium | reverse complement strand
CGCCCAGTGATACCCAGAGGTTATGGCGAAAGTCTTTTATTTGCTGATTGACCTTCTTAAGATCTTCGATGACGACAAATGTGTAGCCCTGATTTGTTGTGTCATGCTCGCCCCAAGTTAATCCTATGCTAAGAGAAAGCAGCGGATTGCCGGACGCAGAAACGATGTGTTCAAATTTTTGATCACCGCGTGAATAGCCATCATGTGAAGCGATTTCGATGCCGATCATCGAAGGTGAGGACCATGGGATCTCTCCACTGTTTTTAATAATTTTTGCGTAGAGACCAGACCCCTGCATGAAAAAGCGCGGTTCAGGTAGTTCGTAGATCATGCGAATTTCGCCTTGGTCATTTTCGTCGAGCGAGGCGATCAATACGCTGAGGTGGATCATCATTCGTTCTTTGAGTGCATCTTCTGCGGTAATGCTATAGGTACGTTCAAGGGTGATGCCGGTGATGCTGAGAAAGCCTGTCAGAATAAAACCGGCAGTGACGAGCATGCGGGTGTTAATTGAAGGGGGTGTCATGGCTGGTTGATATTGAAGCGATATCCCCGCCCTCTAAGGGTTTCGATCGGTTTTATCTCGTTGTTTGGATCTAACTTGCGTCGCAGGCGTCCCACAAACACTTCAATGACATTGCTGTCGCGGTCGTAGTCTTGCGCGTAGATATGTTCAGTCAGGACTGTTTTAGAGATTACCTGTCCTGCATGTAGCATCAAGTATTCCAGTACCTTGAATTCATAGGCGGTCAGATCGAGCAAGGTGTCGTTTAGCATGACCTCTTGGCTGGTGGTGTTGAGGGCAATGGGGCCTGAGGTGATGATGGGTTGAGAAAGCCCGGCTGCTCGACGTAGCAGCGCCTTGAGGCGCGCTTCAAGCTCTTCCATATGAAAAGGTTTTACCAGGTAGTCGTCAGCGCCTGCTTCGAGTCCTTCAACTTTGTCTTGCCAGCGGCCGCGTGCGGTGAGGATCAATATCGGGAAGCCTTTGCTCAGTTCTCTCAAACCGCGGATCATATCGATGCCTGACATGTGAGGTAGCCCTATGTCGACCACCGCGACGTCAATGGGAAACTCTTTGCCAATGTATTTCCCTTCTTCGCCATTTTCCGCAACGTCGACGGCATAACCAGCATCGGTCAAACGTTGATGGAGTTGTTGACGCAGTGCCTCTTCATCTTCAACAATTAAAACGCGCACAATCAATATCAGCCATTACAGATTGGGATGCATAAGCATACCCGGAAGGAAGCAGGAGAGGTAGTAGAAATGATAAAGGGGTAAAAAACCCGGCCTTAAAGGGGATTGGGGGAAAGGCCGGGATAAAGGAAAGCGTAATTGCTACCTTTTGTTTATAGTCCGAGGATAAAGTCGGCCAGTATTTCGATGTTTGCATCAGAAACGCGTGGTGAGTATGGAGGCATTGGAACGCCACCCGTGACAGCAGTCCAGTTGCCTTTGCCACCTTTTGAGATGCTGCTAATCAGGCGAGCACGATCAGCGCCACTGGCAGCAACATCTTTCCATGCTGGCCCAACAACTTTTTTGTCAACACTGTGACATGCCAAGCAGCCACTCTTTTTAGCCAAGTCAAGATCGGCCATTGCAGGTGCAGCAACGAGTGCTGAAGCCAATACGGCAGCGGTAATAATACTTTTCATGGTTTTCTCCTCAAGTTTAAATATTAAATAGACATAATAGACTTTCAAAAAAGACGAAAAGCAGCAGCGCCTTTTAGTATGACCCCTACCCCCAAGGTCAATATGTCCTGTCTCTTAGAAATCACCATAGCTGAATAAAGCTGAATAAACCCTGAACGAGAATAAAGTGGTTAGTCTGTTGAAATGCAGAGTAATTTTCTCACCTGAAAAATAAGGTTAACGATCACTTTAAGCCAAGTGGGTCATGCGGATTGATATGTGGCTGAAAAGGTTTGTTACGCTGCATGCTAGTGAGCTGGTACACCTTGCCAATCCAGTTGTTAAGCACCGCTTCTGCCGTGTCGTGCCAGGTGTTATCCAAATTTTCAGTGATCAACGTTTCAGGAAAAGGCGGCGCGGCAGTGCCGTTGGCGAGTGCCTTGATGATCTCTGATTTATGCTCTTCCAAAATAGCGGCACTCTGTTGTGTGAAATAGTTATCCGGGATAGGAGGATAGTCATTTCGTTTGCAATCAATAAAGAGGCTGACTTCACGTTTGTACTCTTTCAGCAGGCTAATGATGTCGTATTCGGGGTGGCCCTGAAAAAAGACGATGCGGAACAGGTCTTCGCTCACCGCAAGGTGTACGCCTGCTTCAGCGCTCTCAACCAGTACTTTTAGCCCTGCTGATTCAAACTGTTCGCGACTGACATTGTTATAGCGTGAGTGTGGTATGTCGAAGCGTGTATTGACGCCCGCAACTAGGGGGTGGTCGCGCTCGACTAGATAGTGAGGGTAGACCCCCCAGCGCTTGGTTCCCATGTGATGACGCTTCTGGCCGTAACGTGCCTGCATCACCGCATGCGTTGCGAGACAGGAGCAGAGTGTCGAGGTGACATTTTGGTACGCCCATTCGACGATCTCATCCAGTGGCTGCCAAAATGGCTCCATCGCAAGATCAGGATGGGTGACATTGGCACCGGTGATGATCAGTGCATCAAGCCCTTGCTGTTTGATGGTCTCAAAGGTCTCGTAATGCTGGCTGACATGTGCACGGCCATCTTCACCGCGTGGCAGCTCCTCCAATGTAAACGGATGCATGTAAAACTGTGCGATCTGATTGGACTCACCCACTAGGCGAAAAAACTGTCGTTCTGTGGCCGAGAGGGCGGAGTCCGGCATCATGTTCAGCAGGCCGATGTGGAGTTCGCGGATATCCTGATGGAGCGCATTATCACTCGCAATAATCGTCTCACCGATCTCTTTAAGGCGCTTAAAAGTGGGCAGCTTACTGTTGGCAACTAACGGCATATCGGTCTTTTAACTCTGTAGTGCTTTCTCAATCAGTGCTACGAAGTCCTGTTCGTTCTGCACCTTGGCAAGGTCGGTGGTGGTGATGGTGTAGCCGTATTGCTCGGCAATTGCTGCGTAACGCGGAATACGTGAATAGAACAGGTGTGGGAAGACCCAGCGTACAAAATCATCAGGATCGATTTGCGCCACATACTCCAGCGAGCGCTTCATCATGTAGGTGGCGAGCTGTTCATCAAGAAATGTCTCACGGTAATAGAGCGGTTTGGGGTCTAGTTCAGCACGACGGATCAGTGCCCTTTCATCCTGCCTGGTCGCCTTAATATAGATAATCAGGGTATTTTCACTTAGCACCTTTAGCGTTTTTTCATCATCTAATTCGCACACGCTGCCGCCAGCATCATTAATGAAATGATGATAACCATAGATCTCCTGCGCTTTGTTGATGAATTCTGGCACATCCCGCATCGCCAGTACTTCTGCCTCGTGGTGTAGTGCCTGACGACGTTTAAATTTAGGCAGCGCCAGCCCCCCTAGTTCAGGATTGCCCAGTTTACCCAGAAAACTGGCGACTGGCTTAAGGTTGTCGACCGAAAGATTATTGGCGATATAAATTGAGTCAGTACGCAGCAAATCACGCAGAAACTCAACCTGCATCGCCTGCTGCTTGATGTTGTCAAGAATCGGCTCATCCAGATAGCGGGTACCGATGCGGTAATCGCCTGAATAGTGAAACCAGTTGTCACGCAGCATCGTCGAGAGGCGTGTTTTACCCACACCCGACATTCCCAGCAGCGTGATGCTTTTGTGTTCCCAGTCTCTGAATTCTGCAGTTGTGAGTTTCACCAGCAGGTGCTCCAAATCAATTATGGCTAAATTAAAGCCCTATTGTAGATGAGCTGTGAAAAAGTTGCAGGTGTTTGATTGGATTGGAGCTGTCGTTGTTATTATGGGGTTATAGACCATGTTGAAGTGGGAATGGTGCCTTGTCTCGTCATCTCGTCGAAGAAAAAGAGAGGTGATGACCTGTTAGATATGTTCGACAGAGATGAATGAACCTAACCCTATAGCCGCATCGCTTTTAATCGGCGGTGAGTTCAACTGTTGAGGCTGTAGGAAAACTTAAAAAACACGAGTTTTTTACGGGGAACACAGTAGTTATCAGGTGAAATAGGTCTCACAGCCAGTTAACAGCAATAAATACTTGGCCTGAAAACAGCGAGGTTTGGGCGCAGGCCACTTCTTGACGGACGCAGGACGGTCGGGGCAAAAGGAATTAGTTGTCGCGTAAGTGAGTAAATTTTTGGCATGGACGCCAAACAATTTTTAGCGAAGTAGCGACACAATCGTTTATTTTTAGTGCCATCATCAATGATTAGCTCCACATCTTTGAGATGAGTTAATAGTCAACCACTAATCATTGGAGGAGGGTAGCCGTCATCCCGGCGCAGGCCGGGATCCAGTAGTTGAAATTTAATGTCTACGCCTTAGAGCTTTAGCAACAAAATAAAACATAATAGTTATGACTATTGATGATATAAGGTATGCAGGAAGAGTTGTTTTTAGCATCAATAAACTGCTATCAACTCTCTGTTCCTCATGCAAAAAAGGGGTTGCTTGTAAATTAAATGAATAGTTATAAATTGAAAAATTGACTATGAAATTCACCACTACCAAAAGCACATAAATTAGAAGCGTTTTCATATGCTGCTATTCAATCTCCCAAAACCATATTTCATAAGATTCATTTAGATCACTTACACGCCTGAAAAACTCAAGAATACTTCTTGTCAGCATTGATGAACTAGTTATTTCATCTTTATTCCAGAGGTCTATATGGTCTCCACTTCACTGTTCGAAAGATTCATTTCCTCGTTGCCAGTAATCTTTGAAAAAATTATCCCTGTTCGGCCATCTAAGTCATCTTGAAACGATTTTGGGTTAATTTTTTCAGTTTTTCCTAACCAACTAAAATGAGAAAGCTTTAGCCAATCAGCCATTTCTTCTGCAAGTAAAATATGCCTCATACCTGGATGAGATCAGCATTTTTTTGCTTTAACCCTTTGAGTGGAAATCCCAGACCTTATTAAAGCATCACTTAATGAAATTGCACAATAGTTTTCAAATGGCCTAATGCTCTTAGGTTGTTTGTTTTGACATGCCGCCTTTATTACATTTTTATCTGGAAAATTATCCCAGAGGTTGTTGAACGTGATCATTGTATTTCCTTGGTTTTTCAGGGCCGGAGGCCAGCATGAATCAAATTATACTAACATGGTATGAGACCTGTGCACGAGTCTATTTGCCGTTCCAGCTGCGTTATAAATGATCTCAAAATAGTCATTTACTTCGTGTAAATTTCGTTTTTTCGATCATTTATGCTTTGCTGGAACGAAAACTAATTCTCGCGCAAAGGTCTCATGGTATAAAATATACTGAAAAATTTTACTTTGCTCTAGTGGTGGCTGCTGTGGATGAGGCGAGGATGAGCGGCAATGCATTTGCTAGTGCTGTTTGCCAGCTTATCGGTTGCAGGACAAATTCTTTATTAAGGCGAGTACAATCTAACCGTGAATTTTTAGGGCGCGCTGCAGGGGTTGGGTAGGCACTGGTTGGAATCGGGTGAATTGCTTTTACCATGAGCGGGGTATTGCTTTGTTTTGCCAGGCGAACTATTTCTGCTGCAAAACCGTGCCAGCTGGTTTCGCCGCGACAGCATAGGTGGTATGTACCACTATTTAATGCGATGGAGTTGTCTTTAAGCTGGTTTAATATTTGTGCGGTGGCATCGGCGATGAATTCGGCGGATGTTGG
>QIHH01000253.1 GCA_003230195.1 Gammaproteobacteria bacterium | reverse complement strand
GAATTGGAACTGGAGCCGCCGGAGGTAAATGGAAGAGATTCTCAACATGCACGGAAGTTCCATGCAATTCCTTAACCGGACACTGCTGAGTCAATGTAATGAAATATTACCTAGATATAGTTTGAGGAGAATTTTTTGGTCACATGGCTCCGTAACAGCGATCATGTATTTTCTAGATTAGCGGTGGACAACACTGAAATTATTCTAGTTTCCGGAGCAGCGGTTAGTCATTTAGTTTGAACACCATCATCATTTCATTGAGTTTTATCGCCTGATCATTCAGTGATTCGCTTCCTGCAGCAGCTTCTTCAACCAATGCAGCATTTTGTTGTGTGACTTCATCCATCTGAGTAATGGCTTTGTTTATCTGGTCAATCCCTGCCGACTGTTCCTGACTTGCCGCTGCGATTTCAGCGATGATGTCATTTACCTTTTTGACCGCATTGAGAATCTCTCCTAGGGATTGACCGGAAGTATCAACGAGTTGTGTGCCATGATTCACCTTCTCAACACTATCGTTGATCAACCCTTTAAGCTCTTTGGCCGCACTGGCACTGCGCTGTGCAAGATTTCTGACTTCTGCTGCGACTACCGCAAAACCGCGGCCCTGCTCACCTGCGTGTGCTGCTTCAACAGCGGCATTTAATGCGAGTAGATTGGTCTGAAATGCAATCTCATCAATTACGCCGATGATATCCGCTATCTTTTTACTGGCGGCATTTATATCGCTCATCGCCTCAATGGTTTTCCTGACCACTTTGCCACCTTTGATCGCTTCTTTATGGGCAGTATCGGAAAGTTTTGTTGCTTGCTGAGCATGTGCTGCAGTCTGTTTTACTGTGCTTGTAAGCTCTTCCATACTGGAGGTTGTTTGTTGCAATGATGAGGCTTGCTCTTCTGTTCGTTGGCTGAGATCAACATTGCCCTGGGATATTTCACTAGAGGCACCTTTGATTTCAAGTGATGAGGTGATGATTCTGTCTACGATCTCAGACATGTTATTTACGGTGGTATTAATGGATTCACTGAAAATTGAAAACTGCCCCTGATAATCGCCATTCATTGTATTAGTGAGGTCGTTATTGGCGAGGTCTGATAATACCGAGATGCCCTCTTTGAGTGGAACGACGACGGCGCTCAGCAGGTCATTAATACCATCGCCAAGATTCCGCATGTAGCCGCTATACACGGAGGTGTCGATACGTTGGTCGATATTGCCTGCTATAGCACTCTCAACCAGTTGGTTGATTTGAACCTCTGCATCTTTTTGCTCTGTGATATCTTTCCATTCAACCATATTGCCCATGTAGTGACCATCAGGGCTGACAATAGCGGTTGCGTTGACTTCAAAATTTAGACCCGCTACTTCAATTTGAGCCTTTGCAGGCAGGGCATTGATATTGGAGAGCAGTGAACGTTGATGAGCAGGGTTAGCATGGAATTGATTAATGCTTTGTCCGACGAGATTGTGAGGGTCAAGTGATGGAAAACGTTGTTGTAATGCTGCCTGGCGAGATACCAGCATATTGATCACCGCGGGATTGGCGTAGGTGATAACCTGGTTTTCATCGCACAGCATCAGGTTGGATGCCGCTCCATCTACTGCTGATGTGAGGCGTGATACTTCGATCTCTTTTTTACGTAACTCGGTGACATCAGCCCACTCCAATGTATTGCCGATATAATGACCATTAAGATCCAGTATCGCGACGACATGGATATGAAAGGTGAGTGAACCGACATTAATGTCGGCATTATGTGGCAGATTGGCCGGACTGGATAGCAGTTGGCGTTGCATTCGAGGGTCTTTGTGAAAGATATCAATACAGCTACCGACAAGTTCATCGGGATTAAAGTCTGGGTATGCAGCACGTAGTTCCTCGGCATAGCTTTGCATCAAGGCTATAGTCTGTTTGTTAGCATATGTCACTACCAGTGCTCGGTCGATGGTCATGATTGCCGTATGAGAGCCCTCAATTGAACGTTGAAGACGGAATGCCTCTTCTTCTTTTGAGCGTCGTGCGGTGACATCTGTCCACTGCACCACATAACCGCTACGATTACCCTGACGATCAAAAAGGGCGCGTGTTTCGTGTTCAAAAATAAAATGCCCAGGGCAAATTTCACCTTGATGTGAATCACCTGGTTGCAGATGTGCTAATACATTTCTAATGATTGCGGGGTCTTTGTGATAGCGATGGATACTACCCCCAATCACTTCGCTGACTTTAAATCCAGGAATATAGGTCGCAAGTTCTTCTTCAACCGCAGTTAAAATCTCACGTGCTTGATGGTTGATAAAAACAATGTTTTCATCCACATCTGCTATCATAATGTTAATAGGAGCATGCTCAAGGATATCTTTCATGATTTCGAGATTATCCATCAGCGTTTCGTTATTGAACGGTTGGCCAGCATCCGTACCATTTTGATACCCTTTTAACATGGTTTGTGCGACTAAATTGAGTGCGTCGTTCCATGCATCGTGAACCTCTAATGTCCATAGGTCACCGGCAAATTCTTCGAGGACATCCAGCATGGTTTCGGCGATGGCGTCATAATGTGCCACGATAACACCATAGTTTTCATGTTTTGCGCCTAACTCCATTAGTGCATCTTCTAATATCTGTGGTTTGCGTAGATTACGGATGATCATTTGTAGCGCAGCAAGTAATTTTTTCTGCTGTGCACTGATGCTGGTATTGCCAAACATCGGTTTAACATCAGGGTAACGTTTGAATAATTCCTGATAGAATCGTTTGGCTAGCTTTTCACCAGATGGTGCAAGTGCATCGAACGTTTTTTCGAGTAGATCGACGTCTAGACCGAGAGAATTGTTGGCGTCTAGCTCCATGGTTTATCCCCTGATACGTGTCGTCACAAAATAAATAAGTGATTAATAGTGTTAAATATATTCTAAGAGCTGATAGATTCAGGGCACGCTAGTCTGGTTTTGTCTCTGTGTGAAATTTCATGGTGTGGCATGTAACAGATTTGTTTTAAATAAATGCAAAACAAGAATTCTCATCGCGCCATTAATTCAGATATCGACGTTGGAAAATAAAAGTTTAGATAACGTGTATTAATCTTCTAGGTGTCGTAAATCATCGGGTTGTTTATGAAAATAATCATTGGGTACTTGTTGTTTCAGGGCGTTACTCGCTACGGAGTTGCTTCGATTGGATCAATCTTCGCCGCTTGCCGTGCAAGCCACATAGCGGCGATCATTCCGATGATAAGGGCTACGGATTCCATTGTAATCAGGTAGTTCTATGAAATATAAACGGAAAGGGAGGGTACAAAAATAGCGACCAATAGCGCGCCACCGAGCGCTATTAACACGCCAGTTGCACAATGTGTGAACGCTATTAAACACAGGGTTCAGGGGTGATTAGTTCGTGCCCGCGCTATTTAGCGATGAAGATTGTGCAATTCTAGTAAAGAGGGCTGTGTTGGGGGTTGGTAATGCCGACTAAAATAAGTCGCTAATAATTGCGAAATATTTCATTTAAGCTCAATAACTCGCAAAATAAGCCGACTTGCCAATAGGCTAAATGGATGTTATAAGTCGTTAATTATAGCGAAATATTTCATTTTTCGACGATTAGTCGTCAAGTTAGGCGAATGTGAAGATATCTACATTACTGGCAGATGAAGTCATCCTTACTGAGATCGGTAGTCGAATTGCGCGGCGTCGGTTGGAATTACAGCTGACACAGGCAGAGGTCGCTGAGCAGGCGGGCATCGGTAAGCGCACGCTAGAACGAATTGAGGCGGGGGCATCGGCTCAACTGCTGAATTTGATTCGTATCTTTCGTGTGCTAGAGCTTGTTGATACGCTTGATATTTTGGTGCCAGCGATGCCGTCGCGACCAATGGAATTACTGAAGCACAAAGGGAAAGTACGACAGCGTGCATCGAAACCTCGTGATGTTGATGCATCTGCTAATCAAATCAAAGAGCCTCAGGCATGGCAGTGGGATGATGATACATGAGCAGTGTTGCTGAGGTTCAACTGTGGGGACGTACTATTGGTGCGGTTTCGTTGGATGAAGGTCATGAGGTGGCCGCATTTGAATATGACGCTGCCTTTGCGCGCAGTGGTATCGAAGTTTCACCGTTGATGATGCCACTGTCTAATCGTGTTTATACCTTTCCTGCACTATTAACTCAGACCTTCTATGGGTTACCGGGATTGTTAGCAGATTCGCTACCGGACAAATTTGGTAATGCATTGATTGATGCATGGCTGGCGACGCAGGGGCGAGACGCAGCGTCGTTTAATGCGCTTGAACGACTCTGTTACACCGGCGCACGAGGGATGGGTGCGTTGGAGTTTTCACCCACACCAGGGCCGAAGGTGCGCAAGGCAAACCATATTGAGATTGATCAGCTAGTTGCGCTGGCCTCTAGTGTGCTTTCGCATCGTGGTGATTTGAGTGTCTCTTTTAATGATGAAAGCAAAGAAGAGGCATTAAGCGATATTTTAAGTGTCGGTACCTCTGCAGGTGGCGCACGAGCGAAGGCGGTGATTAGCTGGAATCGTACCACAAACGAAGTGCGTTCTGGACAGTTACCAGCGGAAGCGGGCTTTGAACCATGGCTGATTAAGTTTGATGGGGTAAGTGGTAATCGTGACAGGGAATTCGAAGACCCGCAGGGGTATGGTGCGATTGAATTTGCCTATTACAATATGGCAAAGGCGTGTGGTATTGAAATCAGTGAGTGCCGTCTATTTGAAGAAAATGGTAGACGCCATTTTATGACTCGCCGTTTTGATCGTCTACAGAATGGTGAAAAGTTGCATATGCAGTCATTGGGGGCGCTGGCCCATTATGATTTCAATCTTGCGGGTGCATATAGTTACGAGCAGGCGCTATTGGTGATGCGTCAGTTAGAAATGCCAATGAATAGTATCGAAGAACAATTTCGGCGTATGGTATTTAATATTGTTGCCCGCAACCAGGACGATCATGTCAAAAATATCGCCTTTTTAATGAATAAAGCAGGGTGTTGGTCGCTCTCTCCTGCTTTTGATATGACCTATAATTTTAATGTTTTGGGCAGCTGGACAGCGAGCCATCAGATGAGTTTGAATGGCAAGCGAGACGGCTTTATGCTGGATGATTTCAAGGCGTGTGCCGCGGTTGCTTCGATGAAGCGTGGCCGAGCAGAAGCGATTTTGAATGAGGTAAGGTTGGTGGTAGCGCAGTGGTGGGGATTTGCAGCAGAAGCTGATGTGCCAGATGAGTGGATAGAAAAGATCAGCTCTGTATTACGGCTAGATGGATTTTAATGGTGCTAAGGTATCAGTAGTAAACTGTCGCTGATTTTATGCCAGTGTGCTTGCAATTACTGGAAAGATTGAGTGGTCATTTCAAGAGTCTCTGTACCATCCGTTAGCCAGATGGTGCCATCTTGAATGGTGCAATTGAGTTGCATCTGTCTGGAGATGAGTTTGTCGATGATATTGCTATTATTGATGATGATCTGTGCCACGGTCAGGTTGTCGCTATTTCTGGTGCGTGCTGAAAGCTGTTGCCACCAGATTTCCCCGCTGCGCTGTTGATAGCTATAAACCAGTACCTGCTGCGCGCGGCCGCACGCTTTGCGCAGACGCTTTTCATCGGGATGGCCAAGTTCAATCCACTGCTCAATTTCACCATTGTCAGCATGGCGCCATAGGTCTGGTTCTGGATGTGCATTCAGTGCGAACGCAATAATACGATAGAGCATGCGCTCATTATTCTCAGAGGGGTGGCGTGCAATGGTGAGTTGGTGTGCTTGGTAATAGTGTTGATCGATGTTATCAACTTGCAGATCAAGCTTGAAGATGGTTGCCTTAAGTGCCATGGGTTTCCTGTGAGTATTTATTGGTGAGTGATGATCATAGTAGGCTGTAAAGCTAGTTATTCTTAAGGGCACCTCTATTAATTCTGGGCGTGGCAGATTGAATTCAAAATTTGTTACATCAAGGCGTCAATAGCAGGTAATACCCAAGGGGCACACCGTAGCAGGACTATTGCCAAGATTGACAACGCTGATGGAGCGGATTTGGAATTTAAGCTGCGCGTTCATGAATTAATAGAGGTGCCCTTAATTAACCTAGGTACTAATGATGACGCGCACGGCATCAAGTCGCAGATGCGCACTTTTCAGCGCCAGTGTTAATGCACTCAACTGATTTTCAAAAAATAACACTTCATCATCACGTACATTAGGATTTATCTTTTGCAATGCTTTTAGACGATTGATCTCTCTGTTGAGCATGGTTTGTGAGCGTAATTGCGCTTCCTGCAAAAAAGCAGGTGCTAGTTTTTCGGCTTGCTGTTCGGCAAGTGGTACCATCTCGCGTAGTTTTTTACCAAAGGCGCTGATGATTTTATGCGTTGTTTCGCGATCGACCTTGGCGCGTATTTTCTGTAACTCTTCACTTGAGAGTTGGTTACTGTAGTCGCGTCCTTTAGGGTCGATCATTACCCGGATCAAGGTTGGCGGCAGATAACGGTTTGATTGCAGCGCGTTATTGCCGCTACTCTCCAGAATAAAAAGACACTCTAGTAATAATGTGCCAGCATTAATCGACGGGTGTTTGATTGCAGCAATGGCCGTGTTGCCCTGTTCGTTACTAAGCAGCATCTCTAATGCGCCAGTAGTGAGTGGGTGCTCCCAGGTGATGTAGTGAACATCTTCATTGGTGAGTGCGGTATCACGTTCGTAAGTGATGGTCATCCCTTCGCTATGCAGGCCGGGAAAACTGCTGTTTTGCATGTGGTCGCCGGGACGGATGATCTGGCACGCATCGCTATGGTGCTCGCTATCGATGCCGTAACAATCAAACACACGCGAGAGATAGTCGGCCAGCAGCTCGCTATTTTCATTTTCACTTGCGGTTGCCTTGAGTTGATTTGCGATGAGCGGGCGGCATGAGTTGTATTCAAGCAACTGGTCACGACCGTTTTGCAGTGCATCGTTTAGCTCGGTGTGGATCTTCTGTGTGGTGCCGATCAAAGCGGTCAGGTCGTTATTATTTTCATCATCTAGATCGACCTGGTAAAGTGTTTCAATCAGTGTTGGCATCAGTTTAGTGAAAACATTGTGGCTCGCCGGACAGCTCTGTTCAAAGGCGTTTAGCCCTTCCTGGTACCAGCGAAACATCACTTCCTGCGCTGTTTTTTCCATGAATGGTACGTGGATTTTGATGGTGTTTTGTTGACCAATACGGTCAAGTCGCCCGATACGCTGTTCTAGCAGGTCTGGATTGAGTGGCAGATCAAACAGCACTAGATGGTGGGCAAATTGAAAGTTGCGCCCCTCACTGCCTATCTCTGAGCAGATTAAAACGGGGCTGCCATATTCTGGGTCTGAGAAGTAAGCGGCGGCACGATCACGTTCAACGATAGAGAGATGTTCGTGGAATAGTGCGGGGTAGACGCCATCTTTTTTACGCAGTGCATCGGCAAGATCCATTGCGGTACCGGCATCAGCAGCGATCACCAGCACCTTGGCGGGTTTCAGTTCCTTTAGTTTTGCACTCAACCATTCGACGCGCGGGTCAAGCGTCGCCCAGTTTTGCCCAGTCGCCATGCTCTGGTAGGCGAGTTCCGGGCAGAGTAGCTGGCGTGTCTCAACAGCCTGGTCGAGCATCAGCTCTAGCAGACAGTCGCTGTAGGCGGCTGGTTGAGGTAGCGGATAGCCAGTGACCTGGCGTTCGGGAAAACCTTTGATCGCTGCGCGCGTATTACGGAACAGGACGCGCCCGGTGCCGTGGCGGTCGAGCAGATGTTCGGTGAGTTCATTCCTGACTGCACTTTCATCATCAGAATTAGCGTTTGCTAGTTGGCTCAGTTTATCGAGTAGTGCCTGGTTATCGCCTTCGGAGAGAGTCCCTTCGAGGGTGGTACGGGTGTTGTCGCTTAATGGTGCGTCACTCAGCAGTTCAGAGACCGCATCTGCAATCGGTGCGTAATGTTGCTCTTCATTGATGAAGCGTTCGAGTTCAGGAAAACGATCTGGGTCAAGCAGGCGCAGGCGCGCAAAGTGACTCGCTTTGCCAAGCTGTTCCGGGGTAGCCGTTAGTAGTAGCACGCCTTTGGTGATGGTGGCTAGCTGTTCGATGTATTGATACTCGAGGCTCGATTGCTGCGGACTCCATTCCAGGTGATGGGCCTCATCGACTACCAGTAGATCCCATTCGGCAGCGAGTGCTTGCTGGAAGTGGTCAGGTTGCTTGACAAGGAATTCAAGACTGCAGAGTATTAACTGTTCACTATTAAATGGATTAGTATCGATATTTTCATCAGTGCTCATCGGGTCTTCGATTTCAGCATCAAGGTGTGCTTCATCTTCAGAATGGAAACCGGCAATTGCCTGACAGCGTGCTTCATCGAAGATACTAAAGTGGAGGTTGAAACGACGCAGCATTTCGACTAGCCACTGATGGATCAGGCTCTCAGGTACAACAATCAAGACGCGTTTAGCGCGTTCGGTGAGTAGCTGTTGGTGGATGATCATGCCCGCTTCGATGGTTTTACCTAAACCGACTTCATCGGCAAGCAATACCCGAGGGGCGTAGCGGTTGGCCACTTCATTGGCGATGTAAAGCTGATGAGGGATCAGGCTGGTGCGTACCCCCGTTAGCCCCAGCAGTTCACCACGTGCCTGGCGGTTGGCATGCACATGGCTCTGCTGGCGTAGCTCAAACCATTTGTTTTTATCGATCTGTCCGCTAAAGAGACGCTCGGTAGGGCGGTTGAGTTTGATGAAATTATCCAGCCCGCCTTCAGGGAGTTCGCGCGTATTGCCTTCCTCATCTGTGCCGTGGTAGCGGATCAAACCATCCTGTTCTTCAACATGTGATACGTTGAGTGTCCAGCCGTCATGCGCTTTTATTTTGTCACCGAGTGAAAAGACCACGCGGGTGAGCGGCGCAGTCAATTTAGCGTAAGTACGTGTTTCACCTGTGGCCATGAACACGATGGTAACCGTTCTATGTTCGCAACTGAGAACGGTACCGAGTCCCATTTGAATTTCAGCGTTACTAATCCAGCGTTGGCCGGGAAGAAAATCTTGCACAGTTTTAATACCCTTAAAGCGGGTCGGGATAATGTTGCCGACCGAAAAAATAGAGGCGTATTTTAGAGGAAATGGCGAGAAAAATCTTCGTTATCTGCGGTTTTAGTGAATCAGTGATGGCTTTGGCGAATTTATTGGTAAAGAAAGGCGCGTCTAGCTAGACTAGCTCTTCTTAGTTTTTTAATGCTGTTTGTTAAATTGAGGCCTTTGTACGAGAGCTAGTTGTCGTTCCAGCAAGGCAGAAATGATTGAAAAAACGGCGCTTACACCAATTAAACGACTATTTTGAGATTATTTATAACGCGGCTGGAGCGGGAAATAGATTCGTGCAAAGGTCTCACATTAGTGATTAATGGCAGGGGGAGTTATGGGTGGTTTTTTGTTGGAGCAGTGGCATTGGTGGACGATCACGCTGCTGGCTTGTACGTTTGCATTTTATTTTGCCAATAGTAAACCCGCCTGGGTGGCAATCGCTTCGACAGTGGTGGGTGGTATTCTCTGGTATGAACCTAGATTCTCGATGATGTATCAATTGGGCGTGTTTTTTGCGATCGCTTCTGTTGGTACGGTGTTGACTACCTTGATTGTGGGGAGGTATAAGGGAGATAGTGTGGCGGTTGAGGATGAGGCACCCAAAAGGGTTTTGCGTGTTGAGCGCTTAATTGGGCATGTCATCACCCTCGACACCGCCATCATCAATGGTAATGGTGTGCTTGAAATGCAGGGGGCAATGTTACGCTTGCGTGGCGCTGATTGCGAGGCTGGATCGAAGGTCCGTGTGACCGGTATTGATGGCATTGACCGTGACTTGATTCTGGTCGAACCAGCTGAGGGAGCTGACGAGTATTAGAATTTGTACCGTATCTGGGAATGAAGCTGTGTTTGCTAATTTTGAGTAGGATGTTTTTGTGACCAATAACGATGTATTACGTCGAATCCGTTATGCCTTTGATTTTAACGATTCTAAAATGATCGCAATATTTGCATTGGCGGATCATGAGGTGACACGAGAGCAGGTGAGTGATTGGCTGAAGGCGGACGATGACGTTGCATTTCAGAAGTGTCGTGATGAGCAATTGGCTATTTTTCTCAATGGTTTGATTAATGATCGCCGTGGCAAGAGGGAAGGTAAGCAGCCTGAGCCTGAGCGGCGTTTAAACTACAATATTGTTTTTCGCAAGTTGAAAATTGCTTTAAATCTAACAGCCGAAGAGATACTCGCCATTTTTGAGTTGACGAATGTTCGCATCAGTAAGCATGAGTTAAGTGCTTTTTTCCGCAAGCCGTCGCATAAAAACTATCGTGAATGTCAGAGTCAGGTGCTACGCAATTTTTTGATGGGGATAGAGCTTAAATATCGTTCTAGGGATTGAGTTGGGGATTGAACTGGATTGGTGGCTCAGGCTCAGTGCACTGACGCTTATTTTTCGTCAGGTTTAGGCTCGGCCTTTTTGACGCGAATCTTGCTGCCATCGATCTCTTTGCCGTTGAGCATCTTGATGGCGGTTTTTGCTTCTCCTGTTTTGGGCATCTCAATAAAACCAAAGCCTTTGGAATCGCCCGTTTTTTTGTCCATCACTAATGAGCATGACTGGACGATACCATG
>QIHH01000251.1 GCA_003230195.1 Gammaproteobacteria bacterium | reverse complement strand
CGGCAGTGAAATGATTCGTGGCGAAATCAACGGCACCATCGATGACGCTGAAAAAATGGGCGTCGAACTGGCGGAAGAGTTGCTGTCACGCGGTGCAGATAGAATCCTCAAAGAGGTCTATGCCAGCCGCTAGCCTTTCAAAAAGGCTCAATCAGCTGCGGGTGGTGGTCACACGACCCGCGCATCAAGCCGAGCACCTGTGTCATTTAATCGAACAGGCGGGTGGTACAGCCATCCGCCTGCCGGTTATAGAAATCACGGCACCCAAAGACATTCAGGCCGCTCAGGATAAACTGAGCCAACTCGAAAACTTTAATGTCGCCATTTTTACGAGTGCCAATGCAGTCGAGGGACTATTTAAACTGGCACCGTCATCATTCAGCTGGCCACAAAACATCCAGGTCACAGCCATCGGCAAGCGTACCGCCAGTCTCTTAAAGGCACACGCCATTCCTGTTGATATTCTTCCAGATCAAGGCTTCAACAGCGAATCACTATTGCGTAGCGACCCCATGATCAAGGTTTCCGGCAAAAAAATAATGATACTCAAAGGTGAAGGCGGCAGAACACTATTATCGGAAACCTTGACCCAGCGTGATGCACATATTGAAACCATTGATCTTTATCGGCGAAAAAGGCCTAATAAAGGACTCAGGAATATACAGCAGGCGGGAAAATCCGGTAGTATCGACCTGTTCGTTGTTACCAGCAACGAAGGACTACAGAACCTGTTTGAGATGGCTACGGAAACCGAACGAGAGTGGCTGCTCACAACACCGTTAATAGTCATAAGCGAGCGAACAGCTCAGCTTGCCAAAATATTAGGGTTCAGTCACAACTCAGTGGTGGCACATGAGGCCAGCGATGAGAGCTTACTGAAGAGCCTAGAACAGTGGTATGCTGATCGGTTCCGGAGGGGAATTCAGCGGGGGGAGTAAGATGGGCGATAAAAAGAAGTCGCAAACAAAAAATAATGATGCCAGACAAGCACCAGATAAAAAGGCCGTTGCGATTCAGGGACCAGTCAAAAAAGAGTCTGCGCCGGCAGCCGTTGCTGCACCTCAAAAGAACGGTGGTAATGGCACCGCACTACTGGCCCTTGTCATCGCCGTCAGCGCGGCCGGGCTTGGCTATAAAAGCTGGGGTGAGTCCAACCAATTAAACACACTGCTATCTGACCAGGGCGGACAGGTTGCATTTTCCATTAACACAGCGCTTAAACCGACTATCGCTTCTGTCGGTGCAGTTGAATCAGGGCTTGGCTCTGTACAAGCCACTATTAATACACTTCAAAACGAGATTGATCGTTTAAAGGTCGAGCTAGCCTCACTTCAGAGTGAGCTGGTTGAAGTTAAAGGTGGCGTTGCAACGCTACAGAATACGCACCAGAACGGGCCAGGCAATATCAACGCTAATCTTGATGAGAAAATCCAGACGGTTCAGAATCAACATGGCTCGCTTGAAGAGCAACAGAAGTCACTGCAAGATAATGTCAAGGCACTAAACGAAGGCCTCTCTTCACTCAAATCGGAAGTTCAAGCTGCATCTGAAAAAGACAAGATATCAGCTTGGGTGCTGGCTGAGGTTGAGTATCTGCTACACATTGCCAACAGCCGCCTAAACCTAGAACATGACGTTGATGCTGCATTAACCGCCCTCAACGCCGCCGCTAAACAACTGGCTGAGCTAAACCTGCCTGAACTTGCTGATATTCAACAGATGATCAACAGTGAGCTTGAAGCGCTAAGTAATGTACCTAAACTCGATATTCCGAAAATGGCGCGGACACTCACCACCCTTGGCAGCAACATAGAGCAGCTTCCGCTAGCCAAATCCAAAGAAGTATCTTTGATTAGCAGCAGTACCGCTGATGATCGCAAACAGTGGGAAATTTTGGCTGACGAAGTCTGGACTGCGCTTAAGCCACTGGTAACCGTACGTAACAGTCAGGATTCAGTGATGGCGCCACTGACACCAGAGAAGCACACCTATCTGACGCAAAATCTGCAGTTAAAAATAGAATCAGCACGACTTGCCTTGCTACGCGCAGACAACAACACCTTTCATGAAAACCTGAATATCAGCAGCGAATGGGTATCCCGATTTTACGACGTCGATTCAGCGGAAGGATCCAGCGTACTCGCCACTCTGAGCGGACTACAACAGACAACGATTGATACTGACCTGCCTGATATTTCAGCATCACTACTGGCACTGCAAAAATTCATCGCCAACAACTCTTTGAAAGTGTCTGCACAGAATAGTCGTTCAAATCAAGTACTGGCATTTATACCATCAACAAGCGTCGCTATCGACGCCGCAATTTACTAGTAGCGGAGTGACAACCTTATGAAACTATTAATTACAGCGATCATCGCCCTTCTTGCCTCTGTGGCCATCGCACTCTTTGCGAAGGATGACCCAGGCTATATCATGGTTAATTACGGCAGCTGGACCATGGAAGCAAGCCTTGTGCTGGTGCTCTCGGTCGGTTTAGTCGCGTCCATCATCCTCTACAATGTCATTAAAGTTGTTATGGGAACAATCAAATCACCCCTGACATTCTTTTCATGGAACAGCAACCGCAAAGAGTGCAAGTCACGTATGGCCAATGCTCAGGGTATGATTGAGCTTGCTGAAGGCAACTGGAAAAAAGCAGAACTGCTGCTGTCACAAAATGCACAGGCCGGTGAACTGCCAGTCCTTAACTATCTTGGTGCCGCACGTGCGGCACAAAAGCTTAACGCAAAAGATCGTCGTGACCATTACCTGAAAATGGCCCGCCAACTTGCCCCACGCGATAGCATTGTAGTGTCATTGACTCAGGCAGAACTGTTAATGAGCAACGGGCAGTTAGAAGAAGCCGCTACAAGCCTGCAATTGCTACGTCAATTTTCACCTAAAAATGAAACCATTCTGAAGCAACTTGCCAAACTCTACACCAAGATGGGCGAGTGGAATAAATTGATCGACATTCTACCTGCGCTGCGTAAAAAACACATTTTATCAGTCTTCGACTTAGATCGCCTTGAACACATGGCTTATGCAGAACTACTCAAATGTGCAGGACATGATACCGGTCTGCTGATCAGTGCATGGCACCGTATTCCACGCCGTATCAGAAAACAGGAAAGTGTACTGCTAGAATATAGCCACGCATTAGTTGGACATGGTGAAGGCCATCAGAGTGAAGAACTAATCTATCAAGTGCTTAATAATAACTGGAGCGATGAACTCTGTTATCTTTACGGCATCATCAAGGGCAACAACCTAGATCGCCAGTACAAAAATGCTGAAAAATTACTGTGTAAACAACGTACTAATCCAGTATTACTGCTAACCTTAGGCCGCCTCTCAGTACGCAAAGGCAATCTGGATAAAGCACGCACCTACCTTGAAACAAGCATGCATGCTGATCCTCAACCAGAAACCTGCAAAGAGCTTGCGGCACTACTGGAAAAAAGCGGTGAACAGGAAATGGCGATTGAATACTATCGCAAAGGCTTATCTATGAGCGTTGCGCTACCGGCACAGGCACAGCAAATTGCACTACCAGCAAAAAATGAAGTGATCGAAAGCCGTACAGGGATCCTGCTGGCAGCACAACCCCAGTAGGCATAAGCCGCATTTCACGTTAAGTTAATCGCCAATACAAAAAAGGCGGGGATGTTTTTACATTCTCGCCTTTTTTAATCTTAAAATTCAGCTGCCATCAGGTCTCTGACGCAGCTGAGTCTTTTGCAAATTCAAACGCATCGTAAAAGAAGTTTTCCTCAGACAATCCCTGCGCACTGAAGGCATCACGTGCGGCAGAGACCATCACTGGCGGGCCTCCCGCATAAACGTCATAACCACTTAGATCAGGAAAGTCATCCAGTACAGCCTGATGTACGTAACCACCGCGCCCTTGCCATTCCTCAGTCTCATTCACATCAGACAAGACCGGCACATAATTAACCAGACCTCGTGCTGCCCATTCTTCTGGTAATTCGTTCAAGTAGAGATCAACTTCAGCACGCGCACCCCAATAGAGATGCACAGGCCGGTCGATGTTCTCAGCTAGTGCATGCTCAATAATCCCTTTAACCGGAGCAAAACCAGTGCCGCCCGCAACAAATATCATTGGGCGTGGAGATTCTTCACGCAGGAAAAAACCGCCAAGCGGCCCTTCAATGCGTAACATCTCTTTCTCCTTCATATCGCGGAAAACATGATCAGTAAATTCACCGCCATCAATATAACGAATATGCAATTCAATCAGCGCATCATCATGTGGCGCATTCGCCAGAGAGAAGCTACGACGGCGCCCATCACGCAGCAGGATATCGATATACTGTCCCGCCAAAAACTGCATACGAGAAGAGTCTGGCAATTTGAGGTAAACACGCATCACATCCGGTGCCAACTTATCCAGCTTCACTACACGAACCGGGTACTGCTCAACGGCAATCTCTTCCGACGATGCAATCTCATCGACCGCAATCGTCACATCGCTGCGCGGTTCCGCGCCGCAAAACAGTATCATCCCCGCACTTTTTTCAGCCTCGCTTAATGCGGTAGGCTCAAGGTCCTCATAGCTCACCTCACCCGATACAAGCTTGCCCTTGCACGCACCGCAAACGGCATTACGACAGCCATACGAAAGGCTCACGCCATGTCGAAGTGCCGCATCAAGAATGCTTTCGCCCTCTTCCGCCTCAAATGTCTTGCCCACCGCGCTGATAACAATTTTAAAACCCATTACACTATACCTAATCAGAAATATTAACCGCACATTGTGCTTTATTTTCCATGACAGGAAAACCCCATGTTAAATGCTATTATTATTGGCTGTGGTGATATCGGTGTCCGTGTTGCACAGCAACTGCAGCAGCAATACCAAGTCACAGGCATCGTGCGCTCAGCGAAACCTGCTGCAAAATTAAAACCTTGCGGTTTTAACATGGCAATTTTCGACCTTGATCAGCTTGGTTTTGCACTGCCAGCCATGCCGAGTAACAGTCTCATCTTTTATTTTGCACCACCCACTGAAAGTGGCAATCAGGATCTACGGATGAAAAACTTCCTTTCTACCCTCAAATCCAGCTCATCGACCCCTGCACGTATTATTTATATCAGCACCACCGCCGTTTACGCCGATTCAAAGGGTGAGTGGATTAATGAGCAGGAACCCACCCAACCTAGCAATTCACGAGGTAAACGTCGCCTCGATGCAGAACAACAACTGATCGAATTTCAGCACCACCACCCTGTTAGCATCTCAATTCTCAGGGTAAGCGGAATTTACAGCGCAAATCGCCTCCCCTTCAGGCAAATAAAGGCGCGACAACCCATTTTACAATTAGAGATCGCCCCTTTTTCTAACCGCATACATGCCGATGACCTGGCCAATATCTGCATTGCTGCAGCGCTCAAACCAACAAAATCAGTCGCCATCTTTAATGTCAGTGATGGCAATCCCGGCTCTATTTCGCAATACTTCAAAGAAGTCGCCCTCACTTTCAATTTGCAGCCACCACCAGAAATCAGCTGGGAAGCAGCTCAACAGATGTTAAGCCCAGGCATGCTGAGCTATCTACGTGAATCAAAGCGCATCGATAACCGCTTAATTAAGCGTGAACTAGGGATAACACTCTGCCACCCCACACTAGCATCAGGGCTAAAACAGTGCGCAACTGAGCTCAAATAAAAGTAGCGTACACGGCTTATCACACAAAGATAAACAGGGATATGGGAAAGGTAACCTGAGTACAGGGCAATCGGGCTTAAAAGGCCTTGAAAGCAGAATTCAGATGAGGTATTTAGGTTAACCATTTGAATGGTATCAAATGACAAAGCCACC
>QIHH01000043.1 GCA_003230195.1 Gammaproteobacteria bacterium | reverse complement strand
AACCAACCTCTGGCATCCTGTTGTTTGCGCTCAATCCTGAGATTGCACGTTTGATGACGGCAGCCTTTAGTGCTCGCGAGGCAAAAAAGGAGTACCTGGCGGTTGTGCGTGGTTACACCCAACCGAAAGCAGTGGTCGATTATCCGCTGAAAGATGCGCTGGATGAGACTTTCTGACAGATCGCAAAATTATTTAGTCTAGACGTGAAAAAAATTTAATTTATTGCCATCGAGGTCTCGAAAGTAACCACAGTAAAATCCGCTCTCTCGCATACCCGGCGCGCCCTCGTCTTGCCCACCCATTTCAAGTGCCTTTGCATGCAATGAGTTAACCAGTTCCTGGCTATCAACTTTCAGCGCAATCATCACGCCGTTACCGACAGTGGCAGTTGATTGATTAAAGGGTTTAATCACCGAAAAGATTGGCTCGCCCTCTGTCACACTCCATGCAACAAAGGTTTCATAATCGTAGACTCGTTTTGCACCTATCCCTGCGAACACCTTGTCGTAAAACTCAGCGGATTTTGGCAAGTCATTAGTGCCTAATGTGACATATCCAATCATTTCTACTCCTTGGCGACGCTTGATTAATGCGCCGATCTAAATTATTAATTAGAGGCCCTGAGTGGGATTATAAACATAAATTTATTCCATGTGGCTATCAATGCTCTTTCAAGATGGTTTTTTAATTAACGCCATGTGGGATCTTTACGCGATAGGCACCCCTAGATCATTTACAACAATTCATCCAGTTTCTCAAGATTATTCGTTAAATTTTGTTAATAACCAAGGATAATCTACCTGTTTTTCGGAAAAACTGCCGGTATCTCCTTCAATTAGGCAGTACCCGATTTTCAACAGCAATACTTGAAACATCATGATGGAAGGCTTAGTTTTTTTATCAGCTGTTACATGCTCAAAATCACTCATACTTCTTCTCGGGTGGTATTTGTTGTATTGCAACTCTCACGCAGTATCTCAGCCAGTTTATGCGTGGCTGGCCCTGCCCTTTCTGGCTGGCCAAAGACCATAAATAGATACACGTTTTTGCGTTGGCCTGCACGCAGAGGTAATGGCTGCAACTCGCCTGTGTTCATATACCACCTGGCATGGTGGACAGGTATCCAGCCAAAGCCGAGGCCGCCAACCAGCGCATCGGTTGCTTTATCGATACTGGTTACTGTCCAGCGATGAGATGAACCTAGCCAGCCGACATCACGTTTCAATTGCACACCGGAGTCTCGAATCACGACCTGAATTTCGCGGCGCAGGTCCTCATTGGTCAATTCACGTTGCAGTTGGTGTAGCGGGTGATCGCGATGTGCAACAGCAACAAATTCAACTTCAATTAATTGATTGCCAAGAAATCCCTGTGGCACGAGACCACAGATCACTAGGTCAGCTTGGCCTTCAAGCAATGCTTCATCAGCACCGGAGAGCACAACTTCGTTTAGTTGCACACGGGTACCGCGACTCAGTGGGATGAATGCCTTTAGTGCGGCCATCAGCTGCGCGCTAGGAAAGGCAGCATCTACCACCACGCGGATCTCCGGTTCCCACCCTTGATCTAGGTTATGGGCGACTGCCTCAAGCTCAGTGGCATCATCGACCAGCTGGCGTGAGCGACGTAACAGCACCTCCCCGGCGGGGGTTAATACCGCCTTACGCCCTTCGATCCGCAACAGCGGCATACCCAGTTGTTGTTGCAGTTTGGCAACGGTATAGCTGAGCGATGACTGACTACGGTGCAGTTTCTCAGCTGCCTGCGCATAGCCACCATAATCAATGACCGCCTGTAGCGTTCGCCACTGTTCAAGTGTTACTCGTGGATGGTTCATGGCTCTATTATCGAATAATTAGATGGTTTTTAGCAAATATTTGCGCTTTTTAATCGAATTTATATAGATATAATCGCTCTCATTGAACAACAAAGTAGTTCATCACTTTAATTCTACTACTACAAGCAGGCGCAAATTCATGGAAAAGACAGCAACATTAATTGGTCGAATTCTTCTTGCCCATATTTTTTTACTGGCGGGCATCAGTAAAATTGGTGGCTATGCAGCAACTCAAGGCTGGATGGAGGCGATGGGGGTTTCAGGCACATTACTTCCGTTTGTGATTGCATTGGAGATTGGTGGAGGACTTGCGTTAATACTGGGTTTTTCAGGCTAGATTAACAGCACTGGGGTTAGCTAGTTTTAGTATTATCTCGGCAGTGATATTTCACGCCAATCTCAGCGACCAGACTCAGTCTATTATGTTCATGAAAAATTTTCAATAGCAGGAGGCCTGCTTTATGTGGCAGCACTGGGTGCAGGAAAATGGAGCATTGATGCCTGGATTAAACAGAAAGGAAGTGATGAATCAATTAAAGCAGCCGCGGCATAACTTGAATAAGGCTTAAGGACACCACTGTAAGAACGCTTTATCAACAGATGAGTACTGCAGAAACAGTGAGTATGATTCACATTAAGCAGCAGCACTACTATTATAGTCACGATATGGTTAATCCAACACGGATTGTGCCAGACGGGCCACAGCAAGATTTTAATGCTTCTCATGATCGCGATTGATTTTTTTCTAAAAAAGGAACTTAACAATGAGTATGTATGACAAAGGTTCTCCGTACATGGTGGACGTGAAGAAAAATGAAGCTGTCCATATCTGTCAATGCGGCCATAGTAAAAATCCACCTTATTGCGATGGGTCTCACGCTGCTCACCCCACAGGTGAACCGCTCAACTATACCGCGCAGAAAGATGAAACACTGGGCATCTGTGGTTGTGGAAAAACAGGTAATACCCCAATGTGCGATGGAAGCCATAATAATTAATAGGAGGAAAAAATGATTAAGCGACACAGGGCACTGGATATGAAGGAAGGCAAGGGTGTTAATGTGAAACGCTTAATGCCAGTTTCTGGCTTACGTAATTACGATCCGTTTGTCCTATGGGATGATTTTACAGTGACACCCGGTAATGGTTTTCCTGATCATCCACATCGTGGTTTTGAGGCGATCACCTATCTCTATAGTGGCTCGATTAAACATACCGACAACCTGGGTAACAGCTCAACAGTCACCAGTGGCGGTGCGCAACGTTTTACGGCAGGTAAAGGTATCGTCCATTCTGAAATGCCAAATGAGGAGTCACCAACGCGTGGCATTCAATGCTGGATTAACCTTCCTCGGCGTTTAAAGCAAGTTGAGCCTGAGTACCAGCAGGTTGATGCTGAGGCATTTCCAACACATGAAAAAAATGATATGAAAATAAAGGTGCTGGTCGGTGATAATTCGCCACTGAAGATCAAGATAGCAATTCGATATCTGGATGTTGAACTCAATGGCGGCGCATCTTATGTCGAAAAAATCCCTTCAGGAATGCGAGGTTTTATCTATGTTGCCGATGGTGATGTAGCCATTAACAGACAGCCTTACCGCTCAGGTGAAAGCGCCTTCTTTGATGGCGAAGACAAGATTAAGATTAATACAGATAAGCCAGGGCGTGTGATGATTGCGTATGGAAAACCACACGGAGAACCGATTATTCAGTATGGGCCATACGTCGATTAGAACGCTTGAGGTCAGTGAAAAGATGCATGAATAATTTCACCTAGATGGTTGGTAATCCACATAGTTCATATTACATCGCTGCGAGCTATCAGCCAATACTGTTGACGTAATTCCACAGATCGAGCCCTTCTATTCCAAGCATAATCGCTAAGGCCGCACAACCGGCTACTGTTAGTGCTAATTTAATATCAAACCCGGGTTTGTTGAGCAATAACTTTCCGCCCATTATGGCACCGACAATGCAGACAATCATGCCGAATTCAGTCATCAACAGCAATGTGAGTAACGGCATGGCTGTTTCACCGTTTTCTGAAATAGCAATTTCTAACACTATCTGAATAAAGATACCGATAAAAAGTGCAATAATGGGAAAGGCGGCTTTGTTCATGATGAGTATTCCGTGATGGGCTTTCTATTTAGTGTAAGTAGTTATGATTTCCAGATCAATCATGCGAAGGTCTCTGTTTATTTATTGAATCACTGACCACTGTTTCTTCAGGCGTTTGGCAGATACTGGCATCTTCGTTTTAAGTTCCTGTGAAAACAGCGAAACACGCAACTCCTCGATCATCCAGCGATAGGTGGTGAGTTCAATATCGGCAATACCTTGTTGTTGATGTTTTTCAAGACGAGCAAGATACTCTTCCCATAGTGGTTTAACTTCTATCATCAGTGCGCGATCACGGCTGACATTACCTGTTAACTTGTCCAGCCGAAGGTTTATTGATTTAAAATAACGCGGGTATTCACGTAACCATTCGATGGGGGTCTGGTTGATAAAACCGGAATAGATCAGATAGCCTAGTTGCGCCTTGATGTCACCTGCCGCGTGTAGCCACACGGGTGACAGTGAACCTTTAATTTTTTTATTAACCTGGTGATGCTGTTTTAATATTTCCAATATAAGACAGCAGATCTCTTCACTGATCAGTAGCATGTTTTTCTTGCACGCTTCGATACATCGGTTAAAGGCATCTGTCGTGCGAGGCAGTTCACCGTTAAAAAATGCCTGATCAATAATAGTGTCGATCAAGTCTTGCTTCAATTCATCGCAGCGACCGACCGGCGCATAGTAGAGGTTAATCTCTTTTTGATGCGGCAGTTGACGTGAAAGGTATTTGAGTTTATCGGGCAATACAATGCCAACCAGACGGCGCAGTGCGATGCGCGTTTCATGTTCAGCTTGTTGCAGGTTATCGCGTAGTTCAATGGCAATACTGTCTATTTTATCTACCAGCACAGGATAACCGCGCATTAAAATACCATTGCGAGTGAATTCCACATCAGTTTTCAGATCGCCAAAATCCCATGCAGTGATCCCCTGGCGCTCGCCATCCCATGCCGGTATTTCAGCAAAACTTTGTTGTGCCTGATCTTTTAATTGCTGCTGCAACTGGCGTAGGTCACGCCCCATTGTGATACTCTTTTCATGGTCATCAATCACATTAAAATTCACGAACATATGTGGTGGCAGTTTATCTAATTGCCAATCTTCAATGGTGACTTTGGTGTCAGTCATGCGCAACAGTTGATGTTGTAGTGCTGGCAATAGCGGTTCTTCACTGGCAGACAGTACACGCAGGCAAGCATCCGCATAATTTGGCATCGGCACAAAATTGCGGCGTAATACCTTGGGTAGTGATTTCAACAGTTGGCGAATTTTTTCATGTAGCAAGCCCGGCACCAGCCATTCAAAGCGTGCTGGGCTTAATAGATTCAATGCAGGTAACGGTACCGTAACGGTTACACCGTCGTGTCGATGAGTAGGGTCAAAGTGATAATTCAGTTTCAGCGTCATGCCCGCGATATTGATTGTGTCTGGAAATTGCGCATCCGTAACGGCATCTGCCTCATGCTGCATCAGGTCATCGCGTTCGAGAAAGAGTAGCCGAGGTTCTTTTTTCTCAGCCTTTTTACGCCACGCCTCAAAACGCCGTCCATCATAACTATCCGCGGGCAGGCGTTGTTCATAAAACTGGTAAAGCACTTCGTCATCAACCAGTACATCACGGCGACGTGACTTTGCTTCCAGTGACTCGATCTCATCGATCAGTTTTATATTATGTTTGAAAAATGGTGCGCGAGTATTAAACTCTTTTTCGACCAGTGCAGCGCGAATAAAAATCTCGCGCGCTTCGACTGGATTGATCTTGCCAAAATGTATTTTTCGGCGTGGATTAATCATCAAGCCATACAGAGAGAGCCGTTCAAATGCCATCACTGCGGCAGGGTGTTTCTCCCAGTGCGGTTCAAAGATAGTGCGTTTGCAACGCTCACCAGCAATCTGCTCTATCCACTCTGGTTCAATCCGCGCACAGTTGCGAGCATACGTGCGAGTTGTTTCGACGAGTTCAGAGACCATGATCCATTTGGGTGGTTTCTTAAAAAGGATTGAGCCGGGAAAGATATGCAGCTTAATACCACGTGCACCAGTAAACTCCTGTTTGTCGCCTTTGAAGGCGATGTTACCTAATAGGCCGGTTAGTAGCGCCTGATGAATGGCGGCGTAGTGATCGCTACCGATCTCTGCTGCTTCATCCTCTTTACTGTTGAGTAGCGCTTTATCTCTTCTGTTATTGAGTAATTGCGTGTCGTTGAGTTTCCAGCCGAGCTCTCGCACCTGGCTTTTGAGTTGCACATGGACATCGTGCCATTCGCGCATGCGTAGGTAGGAAATGAAATGATCACGACACCAGCGGCGTAGTTTATTGTTGGTAAGTTTAGCTGCCTGACGATGATATTCACGCCATAGCTTTAGATAGGCGATAAAGTCAGATCGTTCATCACTAAAGACCTTGTGCCTTTCGTCTGCGGCCTGCTGTTTTTCATGCGGCCGTTCGCGCGGCTCCTGTACACTGAGTGCGCTGGCGATAACGAGCAATTCAGCTAGGCTACCAAGTTGATGTGCTGCCAGCACCATGCGCCCTACTTTGGGATCAATCGGTAATCGCGCGATTTGCTTCCCTATATCGGTGAGCTGTCTATTTGGATCAATCGCGCTAAGCTCTTCCAGTAGTTTATAACCATCACTGATCATCCTGGGTTCGGGTGCTTCAACAAATGGAAAATGATCAATGTCACCCAGACCCAAGGATTTCATTTTCAGAATAACAGCAGCGAGATTACTACGCTTGATTTCTGGTTCGCTGAACTCAGGACGTAGGTTAAAGTCTTCTTCGCTATAAAGACGAATACAGATGCCGGGGGCAATACGACCACAGCGCCCGGCACGTTGATTTGCCGATGCCTGTGAAATTTTTTCAATCGGTAATCGTTGTACTTTTGTGCGATGACTATAGCGACTAAGACGTGCAACACCGGGGTCAATCACATAACGTATGCCTGGTACCGTGAGTGAGGTTTCCGCAACATTGGTTGCCAGTACGATACGCCTGCCTTTATGTGGTTGAAATATTTTGTTTTGATCGCTGGCCGACAGCCGCGCATAGAGCGGCAGAATTTCAGTGTGCGGCGGGTGATGTTTACGCAGGCTTTCAGCGGCTTCGCGGATTTCACGTTCACCAGGTAGAAAGATCAATATGTCACCAAGACCGTCTTGTGCGAGTTCATCAACGGCATCACGAATCCCCTGCAGGATATCGCGATCTTCTTCATCGTTCTGATCATTTTGCAGTGGTCGGTAACGCATTTCGACCGGATAATTTCGCCCGCTCACTTCAATGATAGGGGCATCATTAAAATATTTTGAAAAGCGTGAGGTATCAATCGTCGCAGAGGTGATGATTAGTTTTAGATCGAGGCGCTTAGGCAACAGTTGTTTTAGGTAGCCGAGCAAAAAATCGATATTAAGGCTGCGCTCATGTGCCTCATCAATAATCAACGTATCGTATTGATTGAGAAAGCGGTCTTTTTGACTTTCGGCCAACAGAATGCCGTCGGTCATCAACTTGATGTAACTCTCAGGACTGATGCGATCACTAAAGCGAACTTTATATCCGACGGTATGGCCAACTTCTGATTTCAGCTCTTCGGCAATACGCGTCGCAACGCTTCGCGCGGCGATGCGGCGTGGCTGGGTATGGCCGATCATACCTGTGATGCCGCGCCCAACATCAAGGCAGATCTTGGGCAACTGGGTCGTTTTGCCCGAGCCAGTTTCGCCCGCAACGATCACCACTTGGTGTTTTTTTATTGCCTCGGCAATTTCATCTCGTCGTTCGCTAACCGGCAGTTCTTCTGGATAGTCTGGCCTAGGCATGTTGGTACGGCGTTGCTCGCACTGCTGATATGACTTAGTGATGCGAGCGGTAAGATCCTGCAAGGCCACGTCATCTGGCATCGATTTTAGCTGCTGTAGCTTTTGGCGCAGGCGGTGACGATCGATCACCATGCATCGGTTAATCGAGTGTTGAAGGTCTGCTGAAATCTTACTCATGCGAAGGCATTTGGCGGCTCAAATAGTATCAACTCAGGATTATAACACCCTGTGTCTAGCTTAAAATTATCTTGTGACGAGGCCAAGAGGCTGTCGAACCTAGGTTGACGAGGCTAGGAGGCTGTCGGGCCTAGGTAATCGTAGCGAGGAAAAGCCATTTTGTGCCCAGAGGGCATCGCAAAATTCATGTCTTTGACCGTTTAGGGTAACCAAATGGTACAGCGTGCGCCACCGTCGATGCCTTTATTGCTAGTTTTTAGATAACCACTCTCTTTACGGTTTTTGTGCAGGTGAGCAATGGTAGCCGAAAAAAACAGCCCCAGGCCCGTACCGCCAGATTCATCACTGTTTTCATCCGGAGTGATGTCATGTGGTGTGCCATAGCGCTTTAACAGAGTTTCCGGGTAGCCTGGTCCATTATCATCAACAGAGATCAATAATTTCCTGTCGCAAATAGCGGCACTGAGCTGAATTTTATTTTTGGTGTGCTGTTGAGCATTGGTGATCAGATTGTTGATGACCCCTTTGAGTAGTTCACGATCAAAAAACCATGCAAGCGCTTCATCACATTTGATGCTTAATTCAATCCCTCGTAACGCTAGCAATTCATAATTCTCGATGTGAAGCTCTTCGAAAAATTCATCAACACTATGTTCGCTAAGGCGCAGGCTTTGCTGTGTATCGCCAACCTTATAGAGTGTGAGCAGTTGGATTAGCTGATCATTAATGCGCCGCCCTTCTCTCTCTGCACGTAGAATTTTGGCATGAGATTTTGCTTCCGCAGGGAGTTCATCAATGACCTCGTCAAGCGTACCGAGCAACAGTTGAATCGAGTTCTTCATGTCATGCACTGAGCTTGCCATGATGGCTGAAAAATCGAGCTTGATTGGCAGGTCTTCTTTGCTCATCAGTTTATCAGCCAGTCTGGAGCGCAATCTCACGGCAGTTTGCCATTAGCTCGTTGTATTTTTTCTTTACAGAGTCGACATCTTTGACTGCGTCCAGATAAAGCATCGCTTCATTGAGGTGTTGTTTGTTGGCACCTTCTTTTTTCATCAGCAAGATGTAGGATTGTGCCGTGTTAAGGCTGATGGTATGGTTGAGTGGCAGTGCTTTGGCAGCTTTTTTAAATAGCTCAATCGACTCATAAATTTTTTCTTCATTAATAAGCCTGACACCTTCATTATTGATCTCAGCAATCTCACCGATAGCCGCTGCAATCGCCTCATCAGCTTTTTCTAAAAGACCGGCCTCTTCGTAGGTTTGGTTAATTTCTGCTAATACAGCTTTATCTTCATGATTATTTTTGGCGACATCTTTGATGATGGTATCGGCCTCTTCCACTTTATTATATTTTAGGCAGTTTTTGGCGAGCGCTATACCTGCTCCACTAGAGAAATTTGGGCCGTATTTTTCATAGAGCACAAGTGCCGCATCTACCGCAGCTTTAGCTTTTGTTTCATCACCTAGCACCTGGTACACAGTGCTTTTGCATATCTCGGCCTGTAACCTAGCATCGTGGTCCCCTTTAAATTCACCTTTTATTCTGTCCGCAATCTTAAGTGCTTCTTTACCTTTATTGTTTTTGACCAGTGCTTGAGAATAGTTAACGTAGTCGTTGGCTTTTCTCAAAACTGAGTGCTTGCCAATCAGCATCGCATCACGACAGGCTCGTTCAGCAACGGTATGGTTTTCATTGAGGACGGCAAGCTCCCCCAATTCGCGTTGGCGGACGAGTGATTTCGGTGATTTTTGAATGGCTTTAGCCAGCGTCTCTTCTGCGCCCTGAGAGTCACCAAGTTTTTTCTGTGTTTTACTAAGCAAGTCGTAAGCCGCAACAAAATCACTGTTGTCGGCGATGATCTCTTCGAGAAATTCCTTTGATGCATCATAGTTTTGCTGTGAGAAGTAGACCCTAGCAAGCCCTAGCTGCGCCCACGGCACATCCCGCTCAGTAAGTACCTGTTTGCAGAGTACTTCAGCAGCATCGTGATCACCAATGGTGGTAAGCAGGGTGTATTTCAGGCTTTGTAATTCTAGGTGCAATGCGGGATGATCGGTCATAACCTCGTCACATAGCTTACTCGCTTTGCCATACTCTTTTTTATCGATTTTGATAGCTATTTTTTTAGTGAACTCTTTTTTCTCAAGAATTTTTCTAAGACGGGTTTGTAAGGTGACTTTGGTGACAGGCTTGGCAAGATAGGCATCGGGTTGATAGTCGATTGCGCCCATCACCATCATCGCAGTGTTTTCTGCTGTGACCATAATAAAAGTTGTTGCTAATGGTAGTATCTCACGATGCTTAGCCTCCTCCAATACCTGCTGACCATCTTTGCCTTCGCCAAGGTTGTAGTCGCATAGAATAATATCAAATTTATTATTAGCAATTTTTTCAACCGCATCTTCGCCGTTAAAGGCCTGTTTAATATCCTCAGCGCCATAAGCAATCAGCATACTGCGCAGCATCGAGCGCATTTCGACATAGTCATCAACGATCAGAATTTTGCTGTTTTTAAGCGTCCACAGAGGCATGCTGCAATCACTATTTCTTTAGTTACTCATTAAGGTGTTAACACCTGTTTTCTGTAATGACACCATAGTAGGTATGGTGCAGTTTTCTAATATTTTTATAGACTAACAGTTTTCATGATAAATAACGCTCATTTGATTGAATTCTTGAGGGATTTTAATTTTCATAAATTGTTTCAGTTGTGCTCTGGCACTTTATCTTTAAGATGATCTAATGGTGTACAATAAACTTCGAAATAGTAAAGGTAAATCTTCTCAAGATGAAGCTGAAAATTAAGAAACGGACGATGATTATCCGAGTGAGAGTGTGTTTTCAATTGAACTGGTATTGAAAAAAGGTGGGAGATTTATCAATGGTACTACGGAGTTGTGTTGTTTGTGAGACTAGCGAGCACGCTAGTCTCTATTGTCAGATAGATGGTTATGATTATCTGATCTGTGGAGCATGTGGTTTGATCTACGTTGATCAACTGGAGAAGACCAAAAACATTTATAAAGCCTATAGCGGTGGCGGGGTGAAATCACTGCGCCGTCGTATAATGGCGCCATTTAGAAAGCATCACCATGATGGTAGTTACCATGAATCGGTTGCCAGAGCTAAGGAGATTTTTGCATTTATTGAACAGCAAATGACTAGTAAAGGAAAATATCTCGATGTGGGCTGCAATAAATGCTATCTGTTAGCACAAGGACTAGAAAAGGGGTGGAATGTTCATGGCTGCGAGCTGGTGCCAGAATTAACAGCACCATTTCTTAATAGTTATCCGCAATATAAGGGGAATGTGCATCAGGGGCGTTTTATGGATATGCGGCCTCAGTTTGATAATGAAACTTTTGATCTGATTAGTGCAATTGATGTGATTGAGCATTTTGAAGATGTGATCACAGATCTCAATGGGATTTTTGAAATATTAAAGCCTGGTGGCGTATTTGTGATACAGACGCCGGATGTTGCTTGCCAGGAAGCAAAAGATCTTGGCGGCAAATGGGGTGCGCTAAAGCCATTAGAACATCTGCATCTTTTTGATATTGATAACCTGACGACATTGGCAAAACGGATTGGCTTTAGCAATGTGCAGAGCGATGGCGAGCCTTTTGAACATGCTGATGGCAATTTTGTCGCGGTTCTGCGTAAGTAGCTATGAAAATATTAGCCATTCGAATTGGCCGCGTTGGCGATATTGTGATGATCACCCCTGCACTACAGGCAATTATCGAAACATATCCTGATGCTGAAGTACACCTATTAACAAGCCCTGATGGGCGACGTGTATTGAAAGGGTTTTCATCGCAGGTTTCAAAGTTGATTGTGCATGATCGTAAGTCACCACTCGCCTTTTATCATGTGAAAAAAACTGAAGGGGCGCTGCACGACGAAAATTATGACAAAGTGTTCTGTTTTGAATTAAACCCTCGTTTTAGTGATCTATCAAAACGATTGACAGATAACAATTTCTGCATCGATTACAGTAATGAGTCAGCGCACTATTCACGTCGTTGTCTTGATGCGGTTGCTCGTTCCGTAGAAGGTGAATTAAAAGATTATTGGATTACCTTGCCGGTACATGATGAGTCACGCATTAAGGCACGAGCGATTCTTGCAGAAGAAGGCATCACGGATGAGACGTTTGTGGTGGGTCTTCACCCAACTTATAGTGGCTTAAAAAAGGTGGCGTGGCGTCGTACAAACAGTGCTGGCCGCCTGTGGCCGGCAGAGTCATTTGCAGAGTTGGCCAAATTGATCACGGCATACGGTAAAGAACAAGGAATCAACATTCGCATCGTTATGGATTTAATACCAGATGAAGTGGAAACAGGTGAAAAGATTGTACGCATGAGCAATGGTGCGGCAACAATACTGGTACCCCCGCTTGATTTTGAACGTTATAAGGCAACGCTTGAACGAATGGATCTGTTGGTTGTTTCGAACACCGGCCCGATGCATCTTGGTGGCGCTGTGGGGACGCATGTAGTCGCTTTTTTTGGTGATGTACCGCCGTCGGATAGCGCGGCCTACGTCGCTGAGGGGCAGAATGTGAATATCATGGCAGCCTCAAAAGAGGTTGCAGATATTACCCCGCAAGAGGCGTTTGAGGCGTGTCAGTCTTTTTTTCCAAAGTAGTTTGCTAGGGCCTGTTGACGTTTCATTTTCATCACTGCTGGAGTCGCTTTTTTCGTCCTACAAGGCGGAAGAAGCGCAGTGTAGTCATTCTACATAAGCGCC
>QIHH01000077.1 GCA_003230195.1 Gammaproteobacteria bacterium | reverse complement strand
GTTCACTGCCGTATAGGCAGCTAAGAAAACACTCTTTGTGGCTCAGTTTTCGACCGTTGTTGACAGACAGCATTAAAATGTGTTCCCCACATGCGTGGGGATGAACCGTCTATTTACGCCTTGATGTCACGAGTTTTGAATTCAACTGGCAAACAACACGTCGGTATCAACCGCATCAAACGTGTACTGCTGGTTACAAAACTCACAGCCCACTTCAATCTTTCCCTGTTCTTTGAGGATTGACTGGGCTTCGTCGTAACCGAGGGCGCGTATCATAGCGCTGATCTTTTCACTGCTACAGCCACAGTGAAAACTGACGGGTTCTGGCTCGAAAAGACGGATATCCTCCTCGTGAAAGAGGCGCTGCAGGATCTCAGTTGAACTGAGTTGTAGCAGTTCGCCACTGGTGAGGGTTTCGCCCAGTGTTTCGATGTGCTGCCAAAAGTGATCGTCTGGTGCTTCTCCGGGGAGTTGTTGTAGCAGCAACCCTACCGCTTGCTGTTGGTCTGCGAATAGCCATAAGCGGGTGTTGAGCTGTTCGGATTGCTGGAAATAACGCTCGATCGCTTCACTTAAACTAGCACCCTCTAGTTCGACCACGCCCTGATAGCGGTCTTTATTTTGTTCGCTATTGATGGTGATGGTGATGCGGCCTTCGCCAAAAATATCTGTGAGTGATTCGCCCTTGATCGCCTGTTGCCAGCGAGCCAGGCCGCGAATGTGCCGCTGGTCATCACATTGAGCCACTAGCATATTAATGGGGCCATTCGATTGTACCTGTAAGATGAGTGAGCCTTTGAACTTGATGGTTGAGCTGAGCAGGGTGCTGGCCGCGAGTGCCTGCCCCAGTGGTTGTGCTACTGGTTCTGGGTAATCGTATCGATCCTTAGCACTCTTGTAGCTTGCCTGGAGATGAATAAAAGTGCCGCGAACGTTGCTATTTTCAAACAGGAAGCGCTGCAGGGCATCTGCGTCTTTCATATTAATGTGTACTTTCTAAGGTGGTGTTGAGTGACAGGGGCTTGATTATGGTGATTATACAGTACGTGGGTGAGTGGTTGGTCGTTGTTTGCCCAAGCTTACATTATTTAAACAAGTACTATGCTTGACTTGAAATGTCAGGTATATTCGCGCGGGCTTGTTTAGGAGTTAGAGAACACTGGAGTGATTCCCATAATTATATTAGTATGATTCTAAGCCCTTGCGATTAAAGATCAATGGATCAAAATAAATTTTCTAATAATCCCTGAACCAAATAATATTTAAGTTGTCGTATGAATATGAATGAACGCTGTCAGGCTGATGTTGTTTTCAGGGCCTGTCCGCATGGATAATAAAACCGACCAGTATCTGGTTGAGCGTGTACAGGATGGAGATAAACAAGCATTTGATATCCTTGTAAAAAAATACCAGCACCGTATCGTTGCACTGGTTTCTCGCTTTCTGAGTAACTCGGCAGATGTGCAAGATGTGACTCAGGATGCCTTTATTAAGGCTTATCGAGCGTTACCTAATTTTCGTGGGGATAGTGCATTTTACACTTGGTTGTATCGGATTGCGGTGAATACGGCAAAAAACCATCTGGTATCACAGGGGCGACGACCGCCCAGTGTGGATCTAGATGTGAGTGATGCAGAGCAGTTTGAAGGGAGTTTAGCGCTTAAGGAACAGGCAACACCAGAGCGATTGCTGCTCAAAGATGAAATTCAGCGTGTGGTGAGCGAGACGATTGAAGGGCTGTCGGAGGATTTACGTACTGCGATCACGCTGCGAGAACTGGAAGGAATGAGTTATGAAGAGATTGCTGAGGTGATGGGATGTCCTGTCGGCACGGTACGCTCACGAATTTTCAGGGCGCGAGAAACAATACAGGTTAAATTGAAGACGCTTTTGAATTAAAGCAGATGAGTTAGACGCATACTTAGGTGTTAATTATGTCAAAAGTAGATACGCTCTCAGAAGGTTCATCAGAGACTGAAACGGGTAGCCTGCAGGAAAAAATTTCATCGATGGTCGATGGTGAGCTTAGTCGAGATGAATGCGCAAAAATATTACCCGAAATGAATGCTGGTAGTGGTAGCGTGAGCTGGGATCAGTATCATTTGATTGGTGAAGCAATGCGCCATAACCTGCCAGACACACTTTATCCCGACCTCTCAACCAATATCAGTGCCGCGATTGCCAGTGAGTCTGTGCATCAAAGTGACGCGGTTACTCCAATAACAACTGACAGCCCTGAAATTACTAATATCGTACCCGTCGTTACGCAGATTAAAAGCCCCATCTTTGGCTATGCAGTAGCGGCATCCATCAGTGTGGTTGCGATTACGGGGTTGTTCCAGCTTAATCAGGGCGAGTCATTATCGCCAGTGATCACCCCGATAACCGTTGCCCACCAACCTCAAATAACACCTGCACCCGTTTTAGACGATATTTCATGGCGTCATCAAGTAGTGAAGCAGGAACCCGTTGTTGTTCAAAGTCGTTACCCTCATTCAACGATGCCCAACGAAAAGCTTAATCGTTATATCATCAACCATAATGAGCACTCGATCGCGATGCCATCACAGAGCGGGATGCTTCCTTATGTTCGCTTGGTGGGTTATGAGAGGACTCAGTAAATATTTCCCATTCAATACCTATTTTCTGCATATAAGTTCTATACTGCTAACCATGAAAACTAATTACCGCTGTTTTTGCTTGTGATGTCATCCGCTTCTCGTCGTTTAACCTTGCTGTTATCGGTGTTCTTGGTGCCAATGAGCATCAGTTATGCGGCAGATGAATCTGTGATCGTAAAAGGCTGGTTACAGAAAATGATCAAAGCCGAACATTCTACCAGCTACCAGGGTACCCTGGTCTACCGTCACCAAAATGAAATGGTGGTGATGAATATCGTTAGGGCTAAAGGCGAGCACGGTATGATGGAATATTTAAGCGCTCAAAATGGTGCGCCTGGCGAGGTAATTAGAAATCCTCATTATGTACAATGTCTTATACCTGATAGTGAAGTACCGCTAAAATCTGATAACCCTCAGGTGGTTAATAAAGCCGGGAAATCTTTGCGCGACCGCATTGATGAAATTGGGCATTATTATCAATTAACCTTGGCTGAAGTGTCGCGCATTGCAGGCAGGGCTAGCCAGAAATTGGTGATTACTCCGCTGGATCAATACCGCTATGGGTATCGCATGTGGATTGATCAGCAGAGTGGGATTTTACTGAAATCAGAGCATTTAGCCGTTAATGGTGAGGTACTTGAACAGATGATCTACTCAAATATCGAGGTTTTTGGAGAGACGATGCCTCTTGATGTACAGTTGATGTTGAACGAGTTCAGCGATCAGGCTATGCCGGACAAGGCGCTTCTGAAACAGCAGCCATCCAATATCCACGACATTCAAAACTGGACGGTTAAATTTATACCCACAGGGTTCGAGTTGGCTAGCTATCGGCGTAGTACTAACCCGCAAGAGTCGCCTTTTGAGCACATTGTGTTTTCTGATGGGCTGGCTGCTGTTTCTGTATTCATTGAAAAACAAACAGAAAATGGTGCGTTTAACGGTGTCTCTCAGCGTGGTGCGATGAATGCCTATTTTGCTGAAAACGATGATTATCAGGTGGTAGTGGTCGGTGAGGTGCCACTTAAAACGCTAGAATTAATTGGAAAATCAGTCCATCATACTGCCGTGAATATCCATTGAGTGAAACGTTATGATTGAAGAACAGGCACGTGTAGTCGCAATTGAAGGTCATTATGCGCTAGTGGAAACACAGCGAAAATCCACCTGTGAGTCATGCGTAGTCAATAAAGGGTGTGGCACGGCATCGCTGAGCAAGGTTTTTGGACGAAAAGCCGTGCAGCTCAGAGCAGTAAACCATACGAATGCCAAGGTCAACGAGCAAGTGGTGATTGGCATCGATGAAGCGTGGTTATTAAAAGGCTCGTTTGTGGCGTATGTGGTGCCGCTTGTGCTGATGTTGCTTTGTGCCGGAATCGGTGAAATGATCGGTGCTCGCTTGTGGGGAGGGCAATCGGAAGGTGTTACCATTCTGGCGGCGATGCTAGGTCTTGCGGCTGGTTTTATCTGGCTGCGTCGTTACACAAATAATCTACGTCAGAGCGATGTTTGCCAACCAGAGATACTGCGTAACGTGCCGAGTGAAACTCGTATTGAATTTAAAAGTAATCCTGTCCTGAATCGGCAGGAATGATAATAGATCAAAGGTAGAGAGGTGTTATGAGAAACTTGGTAACAATAAAGGCGGGGGCCTTTGTTGCATTTACACTCATGTTGCTGGCAGCTACTATCAATAATAGCTGGGCAGCGAAAAATACGCTGGGATTGCCAGACTTTACAGGGTTGGTCGAGGCACATAGCACTGCGGTAGTCAATATTAGTACCTCGCAGAGAGTAACACGTAGTGAACAACCTGAGCGACCACACGGCATTCCGCCGGGCGTACCTCTTGATGATTTTCTGAAGCGCTTTTTTGGTGATAAAGAGAGAGGAGGGCGTGATGGTCATCCTGACCTTTTTGATGCCAAATCACTTGGCTCCGGTTTTATCATCTCCGAAGATGGTTATGTGCTGACCAATAATCATGTGATTAAAGAGGCGGATGAAATTATTGTTCGACTCAGTGATCGACGTGAATTTATTGCCGAGGTGATCGGCATGGATAAGCGCAGTGATGTGGCATTGCTAAAAATCGATGCTGACGACTTGCCGATTGTTAAAATCGGCGATTCAAACGCGCTCAAAGTAGGTGAGTGGGTGCTGGCCATTGGTTCGCCTTTTGGTTTTGACCATACCGTTACCGCGGGTATTGTGAGTGCAAAAGGACGAAGTTTACCTAGTGAAAATTATGTCCCTTTTATCCAGACGGATGTGGCAATTAATCCAGGTAATTCAGGTGGCCCGCTATTTAATTTAGACGGAGAAGTGATTGGCATTAATTCCCAGATTTATAGTCGCACCGGTGGTTTTATGGGACTTTCATTTGCCATCCCGATGGATATGGCAATGAATGTGGTTGATCAGTTGAAGGATTCAGGCCGAGTGACTCGCGGCTGGTTCGGGATTTTGATTCAGGATGTCACTCGGGAATTAGCTGAATCGTTTGAAATGGAGAAACCGATTGGTGCGCTGGTAGCAAAAGTGATTGCTGAAAGCCCGGCTGAAGCTGCTGGGATCAAGATCGGTGATGTGATTGTTGCCTTCAATGGGCAAGAGGTGGTGAGCTCCTCTGCATTACCACCAATGGTTGGCAGTACCCGTGTCGGTGAAACGATTGAGACCAGCATCGTTCGTGAAGGGAAGTCGATCATGATTGATGTGGAAATCGGTGAATTGCCGTTAGATGATGATTTGAGGCTCTCAACAACCCAGAAAAACCCCAATAATGAGATTGAAATTGAGCGTTTGGTGTTGATCGTGTCCGAGCTTGAGGAGGTGCAAAAAGAGATTCTTGAAGAGGGAAAATCAGGTGTTTACGTTGATTCAGTCGGTCGTGGCCCAGCCGCACATGCGGGTCTACGTAAAGGGGATATCATTGTAATGATGGATAATCAGAATATTGACGATATTAAAGGCTTTAAAGCGATTGTGGAGGGGTTAAAAGAAGGGCGCTCTGTTCCGGTATTAGTGCAGCGTCACAGTGGCCCTGTCTTTCTGGCGCTAAAGCTTATGGAAGATGAATAAGCGATAACGACAATAAATCGTTTTTTCCCCCTTTTTCGAACGGAAATGATATAAGAAAAGGGGGGAATCGTTTAGAATTCCCCCTTCTTTTCTGGAATTTCCGGGGTCACTCCCGCTCTGAGTTTGCCTACATAATGAAGCACATACGTAATTTCTCGATCATTGCCCATATCGATCACGGAAAATCAACGCTATCAGACCGCCTGATTCAGGTCTGT
>QIHH01000146.1 GCA_003230195.1 Gammaproteobacteria bacterium | reverse complement strand
ATGCGCTGACACATGAACTGCAGTCGGGAGAGTTGGTGGTGCTTGATATACAGGACTTTCCGATCGAAGATCAATGGTATCTCTGTTATCCCAAAGGGAAGCAGCTGTCTGTCGTCGCACAGGTTTTTTTAGAATATATGTTGAATGAGGGGCGTGAGCTGACACTGCAGTCGCTGCCTGATCTTAATCGCTTAAATCCCTAGTTCAGCAAAAAAATCTTTGCCTTTGTCGTCAACGATGATGAAGGCGGGGAAATTTTCAACTTCAATGCGATGAACTGCTTCCATGCCGAGCTCAGGGTAGTCAATCACTTCTACTTTGCGGATGCACGCTTCGGCAAGAAGGGCAGCGGCACCGCCGATTGAGCCGAGATAGAAGCCGCCCTTTGATTGGCATGATTCGGTGACGGCACGACTGCGGTTGCCTTTAGCCAGCATCACCAGCGATGCGCCATGTTGCTGAAAGAGTTCGACATAGCTATCCATGCGCCCGGCAGTCGTGGGGCCAAAGGAGCCGGAGGCGTAACCGTCGGGCGTCTTGGCTGGGCCTGCGTAGTAGATGATGTGATCTTTGAAATAGTCGGGAATGCCCTCACCGTTATCAAGTCGCTCTTTGATCTTTGCATGGGCAATATCGCGTGCCACGATGATCGGGCCGCTGAGCATCAGGCGCGTTTTGATGGGGTGCAGGGAGAGTGTTTCGCGGATCTTGTTCATTGGCTGGTTGAGGTCGATATGCACCACGTCATTTGAGAGCGTGTCTGTTGTCACTTCAGGTAGAAAACGAGCCGGGTCACGTTCCAGCTGTTCAAGCCAGACCCCATCGCGATCGATATGCCCAAGAATATTGCGATCGGCAGAGCAGGAGACGCCAATGCCTACCGGGCATGAGGCACCATGACGAGGCAGGCGTATCACGCGAATGTCATGGGCAAAATATTTGCCACCAAACTGCGCGCCGATACCGAGTTGTTGCGTCAGTCTCAGTATCTGAATTTCCAGCTCGGTATCTCTAAATGCCTGACCAAACTCATTGCCACGGTGTGGCAGGGTGTCGAGGTAATGTGCTGAGGCGAGTTTCACCATTTTTAAGTTAGCTTCTGCGGAAGTGCCGCCGACCACAATCGCAAGATGGTAGGGGGGGCAGGCAGAGGTGCCCAGCATCTTTAATTTTTCAGTTAAAAAGGCAAAGAGGTTTTTGGGGTTGAGCAGTGCTCGGGTCTCCTGAAATAGAAAGGTTTTATTGGCAGAGCCGCCGCCCTTGGTCATCAATAGAAACTTATAACTACCGCCTTCTACCGCTTCAATGTCGATCTGCGCAGGAAGATTAGTGCCGGTATTCTTTTCATCAAAAAAGGTCAGTGGCGCCATCTGCGAAAAGCGCAGGTTGTGGTCGTTGTAGGCCTGATAGACACCGCGTGAAATCGCCTCGCGGTCATTGCCGCCGGTCCACACCTGCTGGCCTTTCTTTCCCATGATAATAGCGCTGCCAGTGTCCTGGCAGCCGGGCAATACCATGCCTGCTGCGATGTTTGCGTTACGTAGTAGTTCCATTGCAACAAAGTGGTCATTCTCAGAAGCGCTGCTGTCATTTAGAATATTGCGCAGTTGCTGTAGGTGGCTGCTGCGGTAAAGGTGTGAAATATCATTGATTGCGGTGGAGGTGAGCAGTGTGAGCGCCGCTTCATCTATCTTAAGTATTGGGTGTCCTTCAAATCCGCTGGTTGAAACATGTTTGTCGGTCAGCAGGCGATAGTCTGTTTTATCATCGCCCAGCGGCAGTGGATTGGTGTAGTGAAATTCAGCCATCAATCATCATAGCCCAGAGCGGACGAGATGGTAAAGCGTTCACTGTTTAGGGTCTGTTGACGTTTCATTTTCATCACTGCTGGAGTCGCTTTTTCCGTCCTACAAGGCAGAAGAAGCGAAGTGTAGTCATTCTACATAAGCGCCTGACAACGCAGTAGGGCGAAAAAAGCGGCTCAGCCCTTCGGGTTGCGCCTGAAAAAATGCCACTCGGTGTTGCTCGTCGTTCATGTGGGAGTGACCAAACCTCTCTCCTCGCGCCTTGATTGGCAATTTTTCAGGCGCAACAGTGGTGAAAATGAAACGTCAACAGACCCTAGCGAGTGGAATAGTCGTAATGTTCCATTTCGCAAAGGCGACTTATGGTGCGTTTAAAACTGTTGGTGTGATGGCTGCCAGTGTAAAGCTGTTGAGGGATGGCGGCTGCGGTCGTGATCAACACTATTTTGTTGTCATAGATCGCATCAATGAGGTGGATAAAACGAATCGCAGCGTTATCCAATGCTTCATCCATGATGGGTATGTAGGTAATCATCAGGCGTTGGTAGCGGTTTGCGATTTCGAGGTAGTCAGCGGCTGCGCGTGGGGTTTCACACAGCGTGTTGAAATTGAACCATATTAAATCATCATGTTCTGCGATGAGCGGAAGTTCACGGCCGTTGATCTTGATTGATATTGCTCGTTTTTCAAATGCACTACCGGTTAAACATTGGAATTGCTGCTTCATCAGTTCTTGAGCACTGGCCTGATCGCATATTTGATAGCGCTTAAAGGCTGTCTCACTTGTTGCCTGTAAGCGATAATCATCCCCTTGCTCCATTCTTATCAATTGAGTATGTGTTTTGAGCAGTGCAATCGCGGGTAAAAAACGCTCTCGTTGCAGTCCGCCTCGGTAGAGGCTGTCAGGGATTGTATTTGAAGTTGTCACCAGTATCACCTGATTGGCAAAGAGTGCCTCAAGCAGGCCAGCGAGCAACATTGCATCACCAATGTCGGCAACATAAAATTCATCCAGACAAAGAATGCGCGTCTTTTCAGCAATACGTTTGCCAATCACCGCAAGCGGCGCTTGTTGGTTATTGATGGTCGCCAGTTCCGCGTGCACATTGTGCATGAACTGATGAAAGTGGAGGCGCTGCTTTTGCTGCATTGGCAGGTGGTGATAGAAGAGATCCATCAGATATGTTTTGCCGCGACCAGGGCCGCCCCACAGGTAAAGCCCTTGTGTGGACTCAGGTGTTTTGTTTAATGTACGACTAAGAAAGCTTGTTGTCTTTGGCGAGGCAAGCAATTCAATAGAGAGGCGCTGGAAATGCTCAATGGCGTTTGCCTGTTCAGGGTCTCGCTGATATCCCAGTTCTGCAATAGCGGTTTGATAGTGCTGTTTAATACTCACAATTAAATAGCGGTAATATCACGAGATGGATAAGGTAGCCAATCAGACTATTTTGCAGCGTTCTTTTGTTTGATTTTTCGTTTGATCATAAAATAGAGCACAAAAATTCCGCCGACACAGGCTGTCGCAGCCACACCAATGATCGATAGTATCATTAGCATGTTTTCTCGTAACCAATCGCTTTGCATGATGCTTCTCTTTAAAGTTGTTGTGGGATTTTTGCACGATTGTTCTTTTGTTCTCTGACGGCGTTAACAGCGGTCTCAATCGGTCATTTATAGCGATAAACTCTCTCATGCCGTGTGCTTTTACCTCGCTTAAAGCGCCTACTGTTGGTACCAGAGAACAAAATCCCTGCTCGTGCAAAGGTCTCGTTGCAGCTTGTTATCAATCGGCCGGGTAGCGTTTCATAATGTCCGTGATTTCATCCTGACTTTCAAGAAAAATATCAACCAGTGTTGGGTCAAAATGTTTGCCACGCTGTTCCTTTACCCATGAGATGACTCGGGCAGGCTCCCATGCTTCTTTATAAACCCTTCTGAATGCTAATGCATCAAAAACATCCGCCAATGCAATGATCCGCCCGTAGATATGAATCTCTTCGCCTTTCAACCCTTGAGGGTAGCCGCTACCATCCCACTTTTCATGATGTTGCAGGGCGATAATAGCCCCGGTTTTGAGAATGCTACGTTCGGAATGGCTCAACATGGTATAGCCGATGCGAGTGTGGTTTTTCATGATCTTATATTCTTCATCGGTGAGGCGTCCAGGCTTCAATAAAATGCTGTCTGGGATACCTATTTTGCCGAGATCATGCAGTGGTGCGGCAGCGGCGATCAGATCGATTTCCTGGTTTGGCAGGCCTAATTTACGCGCCAGCAACTGGCTATAGAGCGATACGCGTTGGGTATGATTGCTGGTCTCTTTGGAACGCTGTTCTTCAATGACTCCCATGGTAAAAACCGTTTCACGCAGGGTTTTATCTATTTCATCGTTCAGAGCAATCAGCTCATCATTTTTCTGCTGCAATAGATCTTGGTGTGCAATAATCTTCGAGTTGAACAGGTTTATCTCATTGGCAACATTACTAAACTCTGCCGTTGCAAACTGGTCAGGGCTGACCGGTTCTTTTTTCACGTAGGCAGTCATCGCTTTATCAATAAGAGTGTCGAGTGGCCCTTGTACATGGCGTTGAATAGTGCGTTTGGTGTTGATCAAAATTAATAGCATGAAGACAAATGAGACAACCAACATACCGGCGATGACCATCAGTGAATGGTTGCGATATTTTGATGCATCCATCTCAATATCCACGGCACCGAGTACGGTTCCTTCAGTGACATTATGGCAGGCAAGGCAGTTGAGTGAGCCGGCTGGTGAGGCGATGTATGGCACGACGGCACGAATCGTTGGGTTATATGAGAATTCGCTCAGTACGAAGACCGGCTCCATCGTTTCAAAGGCCCTGCGTGCAATCGCATCCACGTTATCCACTTCATGTTCCATGGCACGGCCGGGGCCGAATTGATTACTCACTTCGTTACTGCGAATCACGGTGAGGCGGTTGATCTGGTGTAACAGTTGGATCTCCTCTAGGAAATAGTCGCGCTTATCCATGATATCCGCCTTCATGTGGGCAGTCAGTCCGGCACGGACTAATTCGGCATAGGAAAGGGCCTGATCTTCCAGCGCCTGTTTTGATAACGCGCGGAAATTTAGCGTGGTGATGATCAACATAATGACTGCCAATACAAGCAGGAAGCTGACCAGTGTTCTTACGGTAATTGTTTTGATACTGGGTTTCATAAAATTGACACGAGACTATGATCCAACTGCGATGATAGCAGCATCGGCTGATGCAGATGAAAGCTGAATTATTGATGAAAAATCGCTTGCTGCCTCTGCTTACAAAGTTAGGCCAAGTATGATTCCACCTGAAATGAACCATTGATCATTGACTCGTCGCAGGTGGATGGTTTCACGCATTTTTTTGGATTTACCAGATGGAGTCAGCTTGTATTCAATCATATGAATCACGCGAGCGGTGTTCATTGCGATTGACGGTGGTGCTTTTTGGTAGATAAATTCAATCTGCTCTTCTGTTGAAAAGAGTCGTTCGAGGTCACCAATGACATTATCGAGTGGTACGCCACTGCTAGAGTATTCTGGTAATAGAATGGACTTATAAAGCGCCATGTCTTTGTTTTCGATCGCCTGCTTGCGTATCTCCAGTATTTTATCGACGCCCGCGATTGACTCCTCAACCGGCACTTCAACCTCGCAGCCGCTTAAAAAAATCAATGCGGTCAGTGCGCAAAGGAACTGGGTGAAGCCATTAAGTGTTTTGTTATCAGTGGCGGTACGGTGAAACATAAATGCAGCTCCTGTGGTCATTAGTCATTTTTACTCGTGCATTGTATCGTGCAAAGGTCTCTAGGGCACCTCTATCATGGGTGTTATTTTTCATCGCTAAGAAACAGCGCCGGGTCGACGCGCGCGTCATTCAGACTAATGCCCCAGTGTAAATGCGGCCCGGTGACACGACCGGTGGCACCTACTGTGCCGAGTACATCCCCCTGTTGTAGAACATCCCCCTCTTTGACATCAATACGATCAAGGTGCAGGTACATCGTAATCAACCCCTGACCATGGTCGATGAAGACTGAGTTGCCATTGAAGAAATAGTCACCCACATTGGTTACCGTGCCCGCAATCGGCGTGATGACCGGGGTGCCAGTAG
>QIHH01000243.1 GCA_003230195.1 Gammaproteobacteria bacterium | reverse complement strand
TCGGCACAAATTTCGCCAAAATAGATAGCGAGTCCATCCCGCTCTGCACTCAACGATTTAATCTGTCGCTGACACTCATCCAGCGTCTTCTCAATTTCAGGCAGATCACGGAGCTTTTCATGCTGACTACGTGCATCCAATAACTGCTGATGCGTCGCCACCAAATCATCAAACTCACGCACTGCATTGCGTGCATCTTGGCGAATATTATTGGGCTCAAGCACAAGATCACGAATCAGCATGGTCAGATCATCAATCTTCTTTAACCCCAGTGCGCGTGAAAGCAAATTGGGCGCATTGCGGTTATCCATGTGCAGGCAAACACGATAATAAGCCTGATAGTCATTGAATGAATCAAACGGTGCGATTAGCGGGTCATCACGTAACACTTTTTTCAGCTGCCTTGCCTCGCCCTCACCAAACACCTTCAATAGCTCCTCCAGACTCAAATTACGCTTTGCCACGAGATAGATGCGCTTAAAATCCGCCGCCGCACTAGTCGGTTTGGTATTCCAGAACATGGCAGCTAGGGTAATCACAGCACCATCATCGGCCTGATACATGGCGCGCAACCCTGAGACCACGGCACCTTCACGCTTGTAATTGGTTTTAGTCTGGGCACCATCATGGCTTGAACCATGACTGCCGCGAATATATGAGACGAGGGAACGATCACTGCGATCTCCCTGAGCTGCCGCCATATTGAAGGAGGCCTTGCTACTCAATAGCAACGCCATCAGGCCATCAATCAGTGTCGATTTTCCTGCGCCGTTATCGCCAGTAATGAGGGTGCCTTCAGGATCGATACGCGCAGTATGTAGCCCATGAAACGAACCCCAATTACAGACAGATAGTTCTGCCAAACGAATCTGACCGCAACTAAAGAGTTCAGAGGTCATGTTGCTCACAGTGCTTCATCCTCAGGTTCATCCACTAACGATTGGTACTCCGTTAGCATCCGTTCCAGGAACTCGGCACTCACCACATAACGAATCACCGGCGTAATCTCCAGACGTTCATCACCACCCCTTACCGGGCTCAACAGTTTTTTCTCTTTCATCTTGGTGATTGCTCCGCTCAACTTACGGCGGTCACTGCGGCTGCTATTGGTCAGCGGTAAAAAAGGGGCAAGCTGAGATTCGATTCGCTCAATATCGATAATCACCTGCTGCTCACCTACGCTTTGACGCGCCTGATAATGTTTTCTTAACACCAGCAACAGCAGAGTATCGTACAGCGAAAGTGTCCGGCGGCTGATCAGCGCGGAGCGCTCTTCTTCATCCTCGAAGTCCGTTTGATCCTGTTGTTGAAGCAGCAGCGCCACGCCTGCAGGTGGGTCTATCAGCAGGCGCAGATACATATCGGCCAGATGATCTTCGATCAAGGCGTGGTGATGACATAACAGTTCATATATCTGTGGTTTAACGCTGGCCAATACCACCCCACTGCGCATCAGTTCAACCAGAGCACGGCGAAGCTCTGGGGAAAAACGGCCTTTACCTGAAGCAGGCCTTGCGGAATTATCATCAACACCGTCTGGCGGCAGGGACTCATCCGCTGCAATCTCTTGCCCATCATCTGCATCAGAGATTGGTTCGCTCTGCTGCTCGCCGCTCGCCGCAGCTAATCGATCAAAAAAGCTCGGTTCAGTATCTGGAAAATCGTTCATACCGCCACCTCGATAATGTTCTCCGGGAACATCTCGACACTTAACTGGTAACAGGGAATGGCCGCCTGAATATCGGTTCCGGTTCGATCTTTCACCGTTACTTGTTCTTTCCCTTCCAGCAGTGCAGCCCCAACATTTTTTGCCACACGCAGATAGGCCACCAACTCTTCCAGTCCCGCCTCAACATCGTGTTGCTGGATCAGACAAGCCACCGTCATCGGGCCATTGTGATGCAAGGTATCGCGCATCCGTGCCGCCACTTCAATAATTTGAACACTCTCCAAACAGTCCAGCATCGCGCTACTCGGGTTCGAACTGTTTTCCTGTGCCTGAATATTGTGAATATCCAACTGCTCTTCAGGCACCCGCAAACAGATACTATCGATAGAGCCAATTTTGACACTGCCACTGGTCAACGCCAAAGGAATCACTCTGTCGAGTGACAGATCACTTTGATTGAATCGAACCGCTATCTGCTCTATCTGGCGCAACAGATTCTCCACCGCAAGGTTTTCCATATGGGAGCCACTTTCAATGTAAGACCTGAGACTCTCTTCCGTGCGACGACGTACCTGAAAGACACGCTGACTCTCCCGCGTTAGCTCACGCACCAAATATCCAAGAAAGCGCGATTCCTCCGTAGAGAGGTGTTCCGCAGCCGAGCGACCTAATATCGAACGCAGCTGCTCGCGGAATTCCACACTACGATTTTGATCACACAGTAACTGAAAGAAGCTATCAAATGCCCGCCCGGCATCCGAATCAGCCAGCATCTGTTCTTGCTCAATCAGCGCAAGGATCACATCGCCCCGGCTACCACCAGACTCGATCATCTGCACCCTGAGATTCTGATCAAGGCCGCGAATATCATCTTCAACACGGCGGAAATCACCGGTCAATACCGATGCCAATTGATACACCTCGCGAATGCGCTCCCGCTGTTCTGCAGCGGAAAGCTCATGCACCACGCCAGCCACTAACTGATCGATTTCACGCTGCAAAGCCGCTTTTTTATGCTCCAGCAGCGTGATACGTTCTTTGGGATTAGGGCTCAAATCTACCGCAAGCTGAGTCACCGCATCCTGCACAATACGCAGATGGGAAGCGGAGGCATTGACCTCGCGCTGCTCCAGGTTTTGGCAAAAACGCAAGGCCACATCACAGGCATCGGTAGCGGTTAGCTGGTCATCCAGTTCACGTAGCCAGCCAGCCTGACTCCATTCACGCAGATAGGCACCCGCCCCTTTTTCCACCTCCCTTCCATCGCCCGCGAGGCGCTCCAGTTCAGATTGCAATACAACCCGCGCACGCCCGAAGGGAATTTCACTCTCTTCCCGAAACAGCTCTGCGATAAATGCCATAATCAAAGGGGCATTAGCTGCACGGAGCAGACGCCAAGCGGCATGCTCAGATTGCAAACGATGGTAACGGGAGTGGAGGGCTGGGAGACTCATTGACTAAATGTACGTCAACCACGTCCGCTCAGCAATAATCACCACTGGCACCTTCGGCGTCATCATGCTGTGAAACCAGCCTTCGGCGCGTATTGTTACCTGCCCCGCCCTGACCAGCCGGTCTAGCTCAAACAGCAGGCTCTTCTCCAGCCAAGCAGCCCGAACCTGACCCAACAACACGTGAGCCTGCTCTAAAATGCAATCTTGGCCGACTAGTTCTGGCAACGGGGCATCCTCACTTGGGAAAAAGGGGTTTTTAATCTTGCCCACGGACACCTCACCTATGCGGACTTATACGAAAACCACCGTATATTAACCTATCTCGAATAATTCATAAATTATGTAAAATATCCGGGTGAGTCGGACTTGGCCATGAGTAAGACCAGCGACAATTGTTGTATTTTTTGCAACAACTAAATCACGCCTAGCCTCCTCATCCTTAAAAATATTTCTCAGATGGTGGGAAATCACCAACCTATCGCGCTCAAATAAATCAGCCATCTGTTACAGGCTAAACCACAAGATTACCTGTGCACCATCCAGCCTGACACTCGATAGTGTAATTGCCGGATTCGTAAATCAGAATTTCACTGCTTATTCTATCTTCATTCCTTTCTTGACATCGCACGCCCACCACATTATCTTCCCCCTCTTGTTTCAGGTGTCCCTAGGGTATCCACCCATGGGATTAAACGGGAAGCTGGTGCGTGTTAGTGAATGCTAGCACAATCCCGGCGCTGCCCCCGCAACGGTAAGCGAGTGAGAGCGAATCATACAGCCACTGCATTTTTAAATGCGGGAAGGCGATTTTAGCTGGTAGCAATACCCCTCGCGAGTCCGGAGACCGGCCTGAAGTAATGAGTTGGCATTGCGGAGGGCAATACGGCGGTTTGCAGACGATTGCCCTGACTCCGCCTTTTATTTAGCTTCTTACCTTCCCCCGCAATTGCTGTTATGTCATCAATTGGCGTGCGGGCGAGTGCGCTGTCAGGAAGTTAAAAATGAAAAAACGTTACATACCTTTAATCAGTCTGCTGTTGTTAAGCGCTCAGACGGCGCAGGCTACCACTGAGCTTGACTCCATTATTGTCACCGCGACTCGTACCGCACAAACCGCCGATGAAACCCTTGCCTCAGTGACAATCATTAGTCGCGAAGATATCGAACGCCAACAAGCGCAATCCGTACAGGATATTTTGCGTGGTGTGCCCGGCATCAGCATCAGCAACAGTGGCGGTGCAGGCAAAGCGACCTCTCTGTTTATGCGTGGCACGAATTCTGATCATGTACTGGTGCTAATTGATGGCATCAAGGTTGGTTCAGCGACTCTTGGCACAACCGCATTTCAGCACCTTCCTATCGAGCAGATTGAGCGCATTGAGGTTGTTCGAGGGCCACGTTCCAGCCTCTATGGTTCAGAAGCCATCGGTGGCGTTATTCAAATATTCACCCGTAAAGCCAGCAGCACAACCGCTAAACCTTTTTTGAGTATCGGTGGTGGCAGTTATGGTAGTTCCAGTGTCTCCATGGGCGCATCAGGGCGAGGAGAAAACAGTTGGTTCAGTGTCAGTACCAGTGGCCAGTCAACGGATGGTTTTGACGCCTGTAAAGGAAACTTGGGCGCGGGGTGTTTTACCATTGAGCCGGATAAAGATGGCAACCAGAATCGATCAGGCTCGCTGCGCGCAGGCTATCAATTTGAAGACGGACTTGAGGTTGATGGCCATGTATTGCGTTCTACCAACGAGACTGAATTTGATGGTGGCTTTTCCAACGAATCGAGATCGGTTCAACAGGTCTTTGGTGGTTCGGTACGTCTATCGCCAATGGAGAGCTGGCAGTTAATCTTTACTGGGGGTCGCAGCCTAGACGAATCTGATACATTTAAAGAGAATAACTTTCAGGGTCGTATTGATACTCAACGCGATAGCGTCTCTTTGCAAAGTGATCTTTTCATCACAGACAACCATCTGCTTACCTTGGGTTCTGACTATCAAAACGATACGGTTGATAGCGATACCGCCTACGTGACAACTGCGCGTAATAACCGAGGCCTATTTGGCCAATACCAGAGTTCATTCGGCGCTAACGATATTGAAGTCAGCCTACGCCGTGATGACAATGAGCAGTTTGATAAACGCAACACGGGTGGGTTTGCCTGGGGTTACACTTTCGGCCAAAGTCTGCGCATCAACGCCTCTTATGGTACAGCCTTTAAAGCGCCTTCATTTAATGAGCTCTATTGGCCGGCTTCGCCGGGTTTCAGCGGCAACGCTGATCTAAAGCCCGAAAAATCACGCAGTACCGAGTTGGGTCTGCGCGGTAAGGAAAGGTGGGGGCACTGGTCTTTCACGCTCTACGAAACGCGTATTGAGCAACTGATTGCTTTTGATTCCACTATTTTTGCCCCCGGCAACGTGGACCAGGTGCGCATCCAAGGCATGGAGACCACGCTGACAACGCAAATTAAGGGCTGGAACTTCAATACTAACCTCTCCCTGCTTAATCCTGAAAACGAATCAAGCGGCGCGAACAATGGCAAGGTATTGGCACGGCGAGCGAAACAATCATTTCGTTTCGATATCGACCGTAGCTTTGGCAAAATCAGCGCCGGTGCAACGTTATTTGTTGAAGGAAAACGTTACGATGATCTTGCCAATACACGTAAAATTAGCGGCTACGGTACAACTGGCCTACGAGCGGCATATTCTTTCGCAAAAGCGTGGCAACTGCAAACACGGATAGAAAATCTGCTGGATAAAGAGTACGAAACCGCTTCATTTTACAACCAGCCGGGGCGTAGTATGTTTGTCACGCTGCGTTATCAACCTTAAGGTTGAGAG